>JALVEM010000487.1 GCA_027030825.1 Thiohalobacter sp. | reverse complement strand
CGCCTGCCGCAGGCCGGCCGCACGGCGCGCGGCAAGCCGATCGTCAACCTGTTGCCGCTGGACCCGGAGGAACGCATCCATGCCGTGCTGCCGATCCGCGAGTTCAGCGAGGACGAGTTCGTGTTCATGGCCACGGCCGGCGGCACCGTGAAGAAGACGCCGCTGTCGGCCTTCTCGCGTCCGCGCTCGACCGGCATCATCGCCCTGGAGCTGCGCGAAGGCGACGAGCTGGTGGACGTGGAGCGTACCGACGGCACGCGGGACGTCATGCTCTTCACCGACGCCGGCAAGGCCATCCGTTTCCACGAGGACGAGGTGCGCCCCATGGGGCGGGTGGCGGCGGGTGTGCGTGGCATCCGGCTGCAACCGGGCCAGCAGGTGATCAGCCTGGTGATCGTCGACGAGGGCGACATCCTCACGGCCACGGAGAACGGCTACGGCAAGCGCACGCCGGTGGAGGAGTATCCCATACACCGGCGCGGCGGACAGGGGGTGATCTCCATCCAGACCACCGCGCGCAACGGCAACGTGGTGGGCGCCGTCCAGGTGCGCGAATCGGACGAGGTGATGCTCATCACCGACAGCGGCACCCTGGTGCGCACCCCGGTGGCCGACATCTCGCGCATGGGGCGCAATACCCAGGGCGTGCGCCTGATCCGCCTCGGCGAAGGCGAAAAGCTGGTCGGCATCGAGGCGATCGTCGAGCACGAGGAAGAGGAAGGGCAGGAAGCATAGCCACGGAATCCGCTGAAACTTTGTTTGATATGGCCACGGAACCACGGAAAGCACGGAAAGGAATGGTAGCCACGAAATCCACGAAACCCACAAAATGATTCGATGTGTAGCTCGGGATCGAAAAGCGCGGACTGCTAGGCGCAATGCATCGACGGCAGCGCCGCTTTCGGACTCCACGCCTTGTCCGCGTACCGCGGATTCCCTGTGCTTCTCGGGAAGCGGCGCGCTCGGGAACTCGCCCCTGCGGGGCTCGGACACCCCTCGCTTTTTCCGCCGCTTCCCTGCGATGCTCGGCTGCGGCGAGTCGCCTCGGCGGCCTGCCGTCTTTGCTTCCCGGCATCATTTTTTCCGTGGTTTCCGTGTTTTCCGTGGCCATTCATTCTCGCTGATTGAGAGGTTGAAGATATGACGCGTGTGTACAACTTCAGCGCCGGGCCGGCGATGTTGCCGGAGCCGGTGCTCGAGCAGGCCCGCGACGAGCTGCTCGACTGGCATGGCACGGGCATGTCCGTGATGGAGATGAGCCATCGGGGCAAGGCCTTCGTGTCCATCGCCGAGCAGGCGGAGGCCGATCTGCGCGAGCTGATGGCCATTCCCGACAATTACAAGGTACTGTTCCTGCAGGGCGGGGCTTCCTCGCAGTTTGCGATGGTGCCCCTGAATCTCTCGCAGGCAGGGCAGCGGGTGGATTACATCAATACAGGTTCCTGGTCGAAGAGGGCCATCGCCGAGGCGAAACGCTACTGTGACGTGCACATCGCCGGTAGCTCCGAGGAGAGCAATTTCACCACCGTGCCGGCCCAGGAGGCGCTGAATCTTTCCGCCGACGCCGCCTATGTCCACTACACCCCCAACGAGACCATCGGCGGGGTCGAGTTTCCCTATGTCCCGGACACCGGCGAGGTGCCACTGGTCGCCGACATGTCCTCGACCATCCTGTCGCGGCCCATCGATGTCTCGCGTTACGGCGTCATCTATGCCGGTGCCCAGAAGAACATCGGGCCGGCCGGA
>JALVEM010000486.1 GCA_027030825.1 Thiohalobacter sp. | reverse complement strand
CGCTGAATGGATGGATCGTCATGGCATCTCCCGCGCCCATCTGCGCGTGATCGAGGAGGCCTATACGGCCCAGGCCTTCATCACCACGGACCTCGACGACAACCAGATCACGGCCTTCCATCCCGGCGCCATGGACTTCGCGCACTACAACCATGTCGGCGAGGCCGAGGGTGTCGAGATCGGCATCGTTGCGCCCGACGGCCGCGAGGGCATGATCCAGCACGCCGTCGAGTTCCGCGAAGCCGGCATCCCCTTCATCTTCGACCCGGGACAGGGGCTGCCCCTGTTCACCGGCGAGGAGCTGCGCGACTTCATCGACCAGGCCACCTGGGTGTGCGTGAACGACTACGAGGCCGAACTGCTCTCGCACCGCACCGGGCTCTCGCCGCACGAGATCGCCGAGCGCGTCGAGGCGCTGGTGGTCACGCGCGGGGGCAAGGGATCGGAGATCTACCTGCGCGATCGCCGCATCGACATCCCGGCTGCCCCCGTCCGGGAAGCCGTCGATCCGACGGGTTGCGGGGATGCCTACCGGGCCGGCCTGCTGTATGGTCTCACCCGCGATCTGGACTGGGAGACCACAGGGCGGATCGCGGCCCTCATGGGGGCCATCAAGATCGAACACCATGGCACCCAGAACCATCGCTTCGATCGGGAAAGCTTCGTGCGACGTTACGAGGAAAGTTTCGGACAGCCCTGTCCGCTCTGATCGGGAAGGAAGAAGGAGATGCTCGAACGCTGGCTGGAAGGTACGCTCTATGCCTGTCGCTGGCTGCTCGCGCCCATCTTTCTGGGGCTGAGCCTGGCGCTCGTGGCGCTGGCCATCAAGTTCTTTCAGGAAATCCTGCACGTGTTGCCGGTGGTGCTGGAGATCAGCGAATCCGATCTGGTGCTGACCATCCTGGCGCTCGTGGACATGGCACTGGTGGGCAGCCTGATCGTGATGGTGATGTTCTCGGGCTACGAAAACTTCGTTTCGAAGATCGATCTCGCCCAGGGTGAGGACAAGCTGGGCTGGCTCGGCAAGCTCGACGCCGGCACCCTCAAGCTCAAGGTGGCGGCCTCCATCGTCGCCATCTCGTCGATCCATCTGCTCAAGGTGTTCATGAACGCCGAGCACATTCCCAACGACAAGATCCAGTGGTACATCCTGCTGCATCTGACTTTCGTCGTGTCCGCCATTCTGGTGGCCGTGATCGACAGGATGACGAAACACTGAATACGGGCGTTGAGCGTGAGCGTCATTTCCTGCACAGGATCGAGGCCATCGGTTCCAGGTACATCATGGCGATCACCATGCCGCCGGTCAGCATGGAGAGCTCGTTGAACGTGAAGGCGAAGTTGCCGTAGACCACCGGCACGCCCAGCAGGTAGCCGAACAGGACGAGAGCATGGGCGAGGACGTAGAGGGGCCTGGCCCAGCCACGCAACAGGAGCAGGCCGATACTGGCCACGAGGTAGCTCGCGATGGCGATCAGCCCGGCAAATCCGACCGTGACCGTGCGCCAGGCCGGCAGGGCGTCGATGGCTTCGCGTACGTCCGACTTCAGCCCGGTGAGGATCGGATCCTGGATCATCTGATCCAGAACGCTGGCCAGCAGACCACTGGCCAGGCCGAGAATCACGAGCAGACGGAACAGGGTGCGGGTGTTCATGATCATTTTCCTTTGTCTATCGAACAGGGGCATCGAGAAAGAGCGGTGACCTGGGCGCGGGCATCTCGCTGCAGCGGAAGATGCGTGCCGCCA
>JALVEM010000485.1 GCA_027030825.1 Thiohalobacter sp. | reverse complement strand
CCGCCGATCTGGCGATCGTCATCGGCGGCGACGGGACGCTGCTCAATGCCGCCCGCAGCCTCGTCGATGCCGGTGTCCCGCTGGTGGGCGTCAATCTCGGCCGGCTCGGCTTCCTGGCCGATGTCTCGCCGGATGCGATGGAGGCGTGCCTGGAGCGGATCCTCGACGGCGACCACATCGTGGATGCGCGCAGCCTGCTGCACGCCAGCGTCGTGCGGGGCGAACAGGCCGTCAGCGACAGCCTGGCGCTCAACGACGTGGTGATCCACAAGTGGGACATCGCGCGCATGATCGAATACGAGGTGCATATCGACGACCGGTTCCTCAACACCCAGCGCTCGGACGGCCTGATCGTCTTCACCCCGACGGGCTCCACGGCCTATGCCCTCTCGGCCGGTGGTCCGCTGGTCAATCCGGGCCTGGACATGCTGGGCCTGGTCCCCATTTGCCCGCATTCGCTCAACAACCGCCCGATCGTGCTGGACGGCGCATCCGAAGTGACCGTGCACCTGAAGGACGGCCACTACACCCAGGCGCAGATCACCTGCGACGGCCAGGTGAACTTCAGCCTGCTGCCCGGCGACCGCATTCACGTCCGGACCCATGCACGGCGCGTGCAGTTCATCCACCCGCCGGGCTACGATCACTTCGCCATCCTGCGCAGCAAGTTCGGCTGGGGCATGCATAGCTGACGATCGACAGACGATGCTCGACTGGATCCATCTGAGAGACTTCGTCCTCATCGATCGCCTGGAGCTGGAACTGCAGCCGGGCATGACCGCGCTCACGGGCGAGACCGGCGCCGGCAAGTCGATTCTCGTGGACGCCATCGGCCTGGCGCTGGGTGACCGCGCCGATGCCGGCGTCGTCCGCCCCGGCGCCGAGCGCGCCGAGATCCATCTGGGCTTCGACCTCTCCCGCCTGCCCGAAGTGCGGAACTGGCTCGTCCGGCACGACCTGGCCGACGAGACCGACGCCGCGGCCTGCCAGCTTCGCCGGACGATCTCGCGCGAGGGCCGTTCGCGGGCCTGGATCAACGGCCACCCCTGTCCCGTCGGCCAGCTGCGCGAACTCGGCGAACAGCTGGTCGCCATCCACGGCCAGCATGCCCATCAGGCCCTGCTGAAGCGCCCCGTCCAGCTCGCGCTGCTGGACCGCCATGCCGGCATCGACGGCCTGCTCGACGAGATGCAGGCACGGCATGCCGCCTGGCGCGCGCTGGCCGAGCGCCTCGATCACCTGCGAACGAACGCCCACGAACTGTGCCAGCGCATCGACTTTCTGCGCTATCAGGTCCAGGAACTCGAGGCGCTGTCGCCCCGGCCGGACGAGACCGAGACGCTGCGTCGCGACATCCGGCGTCTGGACGCCGCCGGCGAACTGCAGGCCCTCTGCGGCGGGCTGGTGGACGCCCTGTACGAGGCCGAGGATTCGGCCTGGAGCCGCATCTCCCGCGCCATCGACGAGGTCGCTCGCGCCGCCAGCCATGACCCGGCCTTCGAGGAGGCGGCAGGATTGCTGGCGGACGCTGCCGCCCCGCTCGAGGAAGCCGTCGCGACGCTGCGGCGTCTCGGCGAAGGGCTGGAGCCCGATCCCGTGCGGCTCGAGGAACTCAATGCCCGGCTGGCCGAGCTGCAGCGGCTGGCCCGCAAGCATGGCGTCGAGTTGGAGGCGCTCCCGGCGCATCTGGAACACCTGCGGCAGGAGCTCGAGTCGCTGACCACGGACGAAGGAGACGTGGATCGCCTGA
>JALVEM010000484.1 GCA_027030825.1 Thiohalobacter sp. | reverse complement strand
GCTTCAAGAGCATCAAGTCGATCGTGAAGATCCGCTTCCAGGAACGGCAGCCGGTCACGACCTGGATGCGTGCCGCGCCGCGCGAATACGGCTTCTATTCCAACGTCAATCCCGAGGTCGACCATCCCCGCTGGAGCCAGAAGAAGGAACGCCGCATCGGCGAGTTCTTCAAGCGCGACACCCTGATGTTCAACGGCTATGCCGAAGAGGTGGCGCATCTGTATCGTGGGATGGATCTGAGGAAGTATTTTTGAATCAGAATCCAGAATCCAGAATTCAGAATTCAGAATTCAGAAGCAGGAAGGATGGCCACGGAATCCACCGAATCCACGGAAAGTGATGATGGCTTGCATCGGGTTACAGAACAGATACGCTGGAAGCACACGCCAATCTCGAGGTTCGGTGAATGATGGACATTCCGTGTTTTACCGTGTGTTTCCGTGGCCATTCATCCGGCGGGCGGTTCTTTCCTTCTTCATTTCGGCAAATCGGTCCGGCTCCGGCCGGGACGTGCCGTCTATGTCGTCATTCCGGGCGAGCGATCCCGGCCTTGAGCCGGGGGAGCGAGACCCGGAATCCAGAGACCACGTTGGTTCTGGCTGTCGTGGCTGTAATTCATTCTGGATTCCGGATAAGCGCTACGCGCTTTCCGGAATGACTGAAGGTGCAGGGCGAGCTGCGGAGTCTGTGACCGGGGCAACCGAGTCCAGTGATGCTTGAACGTTGCGGCTGCCGTGATCGGGCAATGCTCTCGGCCTCGGGTAGACGAGCAGATGACGGAATGATTGTGCGACGAACAGCCATGGGAAGAGAGTGGATGTGAAGGGATCGGATGTGAGGGGAAAGCTGGCCTTTGTCGCCTGTCTGCTGCCGGCCGCTTGGCTGGGGTTCGCAGCCTTGACCGACCGGCTGGGGGCGAATCCAATCGAGGCGGTCACGCGCGGACTCGGCGACTGGGCGTTGCGCTTCCTGCTGATCACGCTTGCAGTCACACCGCTGGTGCGGCGCACGGGCTGGACGTGGTGGATGCGCAAGCGCCGCATGCTGGGGCTGTTCGCCTTTTTCTACGCCAGCCTGCATCTTCTCGGCTATCTGTGGCTGGACCAGTTCTTCGACTGGTCCGAGATCGGCCGGGACATCCTGAAGCGCCCCTTTATCACGCTAGGCATGCTCTCGTGGCTGCTGCTCGTGCCGCTGGCGGCGACCTCCACTCGCGCCATGATGCGCCGGTTGGGAAGGCACTGGAAGCGGTTGCACCGAATGATCTATGTGATCGCGCCGCTTGCCGTGGTGCATTGTTTCCTGCTGGTGAAGGCCGACTGGCGCGAGCCGCTGCTGTATCTGTTGATCACCCTGATTCTGCTCGGCCTGCGGCTTCCGATACTGGTTACAAGGGGAAGACAGCCGGCCACCTGACCGGTAGAGTGGCCGGGTCACAGTAAATACAAAGGACAAGGTGACTGCATGGTCCGACGCCTGTTCATCCTCTTCGCGATTCTCGCGCCCGCGCTCGTGCTGCTGCTCATGCAGTGGTGGCCCGGCGCCGTGCATCTCTTCTGGATCATCGGTCCACTGATCCTGATCGGCGTGATCGACATGACCCAGCGTCGGCATACCATCCGCCGCATCTATCCCGTGATCGGCAATCTCCGTTATCTGATGGAATCCATTCGCCCCGAGGTTCAGCAGTATTTCGTGGAGTCCGATACCAACGGCATGCCCTTCAATCGGGAGTTTCGTTCACTGGTCTACCAGCGGGCCAAGGGCGTGCGTGACACCCGCGCCTTCGGGACCATCTTCGAGACCTACCGTCCCGGCTACGAGTGGATGAACCCGACCCTCATGCCGAAACGTCCGCCGGTCCACGAGCCGCGGGTGCGCTTCGGCAGTGTGGCCTGCCGGCTTCCCTACGAGGCGTCGCATCTCAACATCTCGGCGCTCAGCTACGGAGCGCTCAGCCGCACGGCCATCCTGGCGCTGAACAAGGGGGCCCGAATGGGCAACTTCGCGCACAACACGGGCGAGGGCGGCATCAGCTGCTGGCATCGCGAGCATGGCGGGGATCTGATCTGGCAGATCGGCACCGGCTATTTCGGTTGCCGAATGAAGGATGGCCGCTTCGATCCCGTGCAGTTCACCGAGCAGGCCCGGGAACCTCAGGTGAAGATGATCGAACTGAAGCTATCCCAGGGGGCGAAGCCGGGGCATGGCGGTTTCCTGCCCGGCGTCAAGGTGACCGAGGAGATCGCCGAGATCCGCGGCGTGCCGGTGGGCGAGGATGTCGTCTCGCCGCCCTATCACACCACCTTCGCCTCGCCCATCGGCCTGCTGGAATTCATCGCCCAGCTGCGCGAACTCTCGGGCGGCAAGCCGGTGGGCTTCAAGCTGTGCGTGGGGCACCGCATCGAGGTGCTGGCCATCGGCAAGGCCATGCTGGAGAGCGGCATCGTGCCGGATTTCATCACCGTCGATGGCGGGGAAGGGGGGACCGGCGCGGCGCCCATCGAGCTGACCAACTCGGTCGGCATGCCCATGCGCGACGGCCTGATGCTGGTGCACAACATGCTGGTCGGCATCGGATTGCGGGATCAGGTGCGGGTGATCGCGGCCGGCAAGGTGGCCTCCGGCTTCCACATGGCGCGGCTGCTGGCGCTGGGTGCGGATACGGTGAATGCGGCGCGGGCCTTCATGTTCGCGCTGGGCTGCATTCAGGCTCGGGAATGCAACGCCAACACCTGCCCCAGCGGGGTGGCAACCCAGGACCCGAGCCGCTGGCGGCAGCTCGATGTGGAGGACAAGGCCATGCGCGTGATGCGTTATCACGAGGCGACCATTCATGCGCTGCTGGAGCTGGTGGGCAGCGCGGGCCTGACCTCGCCGGACGAGATCCGGCCCTGTCACATCATGCGACGCATCGACGGCACCGACATCCGCAGTTATGCCGAACTCTATCCCTGGCTCGAGAATGGTTGCCTGCTGGAACCGGGCTGCGTGCCGGAGGCCTGGAAATCCGACTGGCAGGCCGCCGATCCCTCCCGCTGGGTCCATTGATTCACATGATCGGCACGCCGTGCGACTGGTACCACTGGCGGTCGAGCTGCCAGATGACCTCCTTCACGTCCGGCTGCTGCAGAAGCAGTTTGCGCGCCCGGGCCTGGTGCCGGGCCAGATCCTTCTGTGCCGCCTGCACCTCGGGATCGTCCGCCGGCCGGCCGGCCAGTTTCGGAAAGAGGATGCCGATGGCGCGGGTCGCCGGCACGAGGGGCGAACGCGGACTGGTGACCACGGCCCGGCCCTTGTCCGCATCGAATTCGATGACCCGGAATCGGTAGGGGTAGTTCGCCAGTTCGGGGTCCGAGGCGAGCAGTTCGTTCAGCTCGTCGAGCCGGGGGCTGTAACCGGCGAACCGGTAGCCGATGACGATGACCAGCACCAGCACCGCCAGCACGGTGGCGTAGATGCGGGTGCCCCGGTCCAGTCGTGACGGCATCGGCGTGTCCTCGTCTCAGGCCAGTCTGCGGTACTTGATGCGGTGCGGCTGGTCGGCCGCCTCGCCCAGCCGCCGCCGGCGGTCTTCCTCGTAGTCGCTGTAGTTGCCCTCGAACCAGGTCACCTGGCTGTCGCCCTCGAAGGCCAGGATGTGGGTGGCGATGCGGTCGAGGAACCAGCGGTCGTGCGAGGTCACCAGCACGCAGCCGGGGAAGGCGAGCAGGGCCTCCTCGAGCGCGCGCAGCGTCTCCACGTCGAGGTCGTTGGTGGGCTCGTCGAGCAGCAGCACGTTGCCGCCGCTCTTGAGCAGCTTGGCGAGATGCACCCGGTTGCGCTCGCCGCCCGAGAGGTCGCCCACCCGCTTCTGCTGATCGGAGCCGGCGAAGTTGAAGCGGGCGACGTAGGCGCGCGAGGGGGTCTCGTAGTTGCCGACCCGGATGATGTCCTGACCGTCCGAGATCTCCTCCCAGACCGTCTTGTCCGGGTCCAGGGCGTCGCGGGTCTGGTCCACGTAGGCGAGCTGCACCGTCTCGCCGAGGATCAGCTCGCCGCCGTCCGGCGATTCCTGTCCCGCGATCATGCGGAACAGGGTGGTCTTGCCGGCGCCGTTGGGGCCGATGATGCCGACGATCGCGCCCCTGGGCACCTTGAAGCTGAGGCCGTCGATGAGCAGCCGGTCACCGTAGCCCTTGCGCAGCTCGCGGGCCTCGATCACCTGATCGCCCAGGCGCGGGCCCGGCGGGATGTAGATCTCGCGGGTCTCGTTGCGCTTCTGGAACTCCTGCGACTGCAGTTCCTCGAAGCGGGCCAGGCGCGCCTTGCTCTTGGCGTGCCGTCCCTTCGGATTGCTGCGCACCCACTCGAGCTCGGCCTTGATGGCGCGCTCGCGGGCGGCCTGGGCCTTCTGTTCCTGCTCGAGACGCTTCTCCTTCGCCTCCAGCCAGGCCGAATAGTTGCCCTCGAAGGGGATGCCGTGGCCACGGTCGAGCTCCAGGATCCAGCCGGCCACGTTGTCGAGGAAGTAGCGGTCGTGGGTGACCGCCACCACGGTGCCGGGGAACTCGTGCAGGTAGCGCTCCAGCCAGGCCACGGATTCGGCGTCGAGGTGGTTGGTCGGCTCGTCGAGCAGCAGCATGTCCGGGTTCGAGAGCAGCAGGCGGCACAGGGCCACGCGGCGCCGTTCGCCGCCGGAGAGTTTCGTCACGTCGGCGTCCCAGGGCGGCAGGCGCAGGGCCTCGGCGGCCACCTCCAGCTTGTGCTCGAGGTTGTGGGCGTCCGCCGCCTGGAGGATGTTCTCCAGCCGGGCCTGCTCCTCGGCCAGGGCGTCGAAGTCGGCATCCGGCTCGGCATAGGCGGCATAGATCTCTTCCAGGCGCCGTTGCGCCTCGACGATCTCGCCCAGTCCGGCCTCGACATTGCCGCGCACGTCCAGGTCGGGGTCCAGTTCGGGCTCCTGCGGCAGGTAGCCGATGCGGATGCCGGGCTGGGGCCGGGCCTCGCCCTCGATCTCGGTGTCCACGCCGGCCATGATTCGCAGCAGGGTGGATTTGCCGGAGCCGTTCAGGCCCAGCACGCCGATCTTGGCGCCCGGAAAGAAGGACAGGGAAATGTCGCGCAGGATCCAGCGCTTGGGCGGGACCAGCTTGCCCACCCGGTTCATGGTGTAGACGTATTGGGCCATGTCGGGATGTCGGTACTCGAATGATTCCGTGGAGAAGACCCGCCATTATAGCCGATGGCGAATGACGCGGCAGGCCCGGATCGGCTAGAATGGCCGCCTTCCGCCCGGCTGCCGCCGGGCGGGCTGTTTTCACGGATTCGGAGGTGCAGCAGATGTTCCGCAAGGACATGACCATCGCGGGGTACGACGACGAATTGTGGTCCGCCATCCAGGGCGAGGCGCGGCGGCAGGAAGAGCACATCGAGCTGATCGCCTCCGAGAACTATGCCAGCCCGCGGGTGATGCAGGCCCAGGGCTCGGTGCTGACCAACAAGTATGCCGAAGGCTACCCGGGCCGGCGTTACTATGGCGGCTGCGAGTACGTGGACATCGCCGAGCAGCTGGCCATCGACCGGGCCAAGGCGCTCTTCGGCGCCGACTACGCCAACGTCCAGCCCCATTCCGGTTCCCAGGCCAACGCCGCGGTCTATCTGGCCCTGCTCGAGCCGGGCGACACCATCCTCGGCATGAGCCTGGCCCACGGTGGTCATCTCACCCACGGTGCGAAGGTCAACTTCTCCGGCAAGCTGTTCCACGCCGTGCAGTACGGCCTGAATCCCGAGACCGGCGAGGTCGACTACGACGAGATCCGCCGGCTTGCCCGCGAGCACCGGCCGAAGATGATCGTCGGCGGCTTCTCGGCCTATTCCCGCACCCTGGACTGGAACGTCTTCCGCGAGATCGCCGACGAGGTCGGCGCCTGGCTGATGGTGGACATGGCCCACGTCGCCGGCCTGGTCGCCGCCGGGCTCTATCCCAGCCCGGTGCAGATCGCCGACGTGACCACCACCACCACGCACAAGACCCTGCGCGGGCCGCGTGGCGGCCTGATTCTCGCCAGGGCCAATCCCGAGGTCGAGAAAAAGCTCAATTCAACGGTCTTTCCCGGCACCCAGGGCGGGCCGCTCATGCACGTGATCGCGGCCAAGGCCGTGGCCTTCAAGGAAGCCATGGAGCCCGAGTTCGTCGAATACCAGAAGCAGGTGCTGGTCAATGCCCGCGTCATGGCCGAGGTGTTCATGGAACGCGGCTACGACGTGGTATCGAAGGGCACCGACGATCACCTGTTCCTGGTCAGCTTCATCGAGCAGGGACTGACCGGCAAGGACGTCGACGCCTGGCTGGGCGCCGCCAACATCACGGTGAACAAAAACGCCGTGCCCAACGATCCCCAGTCGCCCTTCGTCACCTCCGGCATCCGCATCGGGACGCCGGCCATGACCACGCGCGGCTTCGGCGAGGCCGAGGCCCGCGATCTCGCCCACTGGATGTGCGACATCATCGACAGCCGCGGCAGCGAGGAGGTCATCGGTCAGGTGAAGGAGAAGGTACTGGCGCTGTGCCGGAAGTATCCGGTCTACGGCTGATCGCGGAGGTCCGGCATGCACTGCCCCTTCTGTGGTGCCGAGGACACCAAGGTGGTCGACTCCCGGCTGGCCGGTGGCGGCGCGCAGGTGCGTCGCCGCCGTGAATGCGTGAAGTGCGGCGAGCGCTTCACCACCTTCGAGGAGGCCGTGCTCGTCATGCCGCGCGTCGTCAAGCGCGACGGCAGCCGCGAGCCCTTCGACGAGGAGAAGATGCGGGCCGGCATGCTGCGGGCCCTCGAGAAGCGGCCCGTGAGCACCGAGGAGGTCGAGGCCGCCATCGAACGCATTCGCCGGCGCCTGCTGGCCGGTGGCGAGCGCGAGGTCGGCTCCAAGGACATCGGCGAGCTCATCATGGACGAGCTTCGCCGTCTCGATCAGGTGGCCTACGTGCGGTTCGCCTCGGTCTATCGCAGCTTCCAGGACGTCAACGCCTTCCGGGAAGAGATCGAACGGCTGGAGCAGGAGCCCACGCCGGAGGAGCGGCGCAGCCAGATTCCGCTCATCCCGGAAGACGAGGGGGGAGTCTAATTCGGAAGCTCGAAGCTCGAAGCTGGAAGGGTTGCGACTGCCCCGGCACGGCCGACTCGGCGAAGCCGAGCATCGCGGACAGCCGGCGAGACGAGCGAGGGTTGTTCGAGCCCGCAGGGCGAGTTCCCGA
>JALVEM010000483.1 GCA_027030825.1 Thiohalobacter sp. | reverse complement strand
AATCCAGAAACCACGCTGGTTCATGCCACGGTAGATTATTCCTTTCCTGGATTCCGGATCGGTGCTTCGCACCGTCCGGAATGACAGATGAGGGGTCATTCCGGCCAAGTGGCGCGGCTCCGGGTCGGTGCAAACAAGCCGGAATCCAGAAACCACGCACATCTTTGCCGCCGTGACCGATGTTTTTCCTGGATCCCGGATAAGCGCTTCGCGCTTTCCGGGATGACTGAGGGTGGTGCTGCGCGGGCTTCCGGGATGACTGAAATGGGGTGAGTGCGGGCTTCCGGGATGACTAAGGGTGGTGGGGCTGCACATTTTCCGGAATGGCCGAAGGAGTGGATTCCGGATTGGGTGCATCCTTCAGATCCAGTAGGTGGTGCCGGTCATCACCTTCGACATTGCCTGCATCAGGCGCCTGACCGGCACCGGCAGCTCGGCACCGCCGGCTGCGAGCGCCATGTTGCCGTGTTTGGCCTCGTCTTCCTTCATCTGCTCGAGAATGGCGCGGCTGCGGCGGTCGCCCTGCGGCAGGCGGGCGAGGTGATCGTCGAGGTGGCGGATCACCTGGCGTTCGGTCTCGGCCACGAATCCCAGGCTCCACCGGTCGCCGATGGCGCCCGCCAGCGCCCCGATGGAGAGCGAACCCAGATAGAAGAAGGGATTGAGCAGGCTGGTGCGCCCGCCCAGCTCGCGCAGGCGTTCCTCGCACCAGAGCAGATGGTCGTTCTCCTCGTGCGCCGCCTGCTCCATGCGTTCGCGCACCTGGTCGAGCCGGGCCGTGAGCGCCTGGCCCTGATAGAGGGCCTGGGCGCAGACCTCGCCGGTGTGATCGACACGGACGAGGCGGATGGATTCCTGCCGCTCGGCCTCCGTGAGCGGTTCGTCCAGCACGCCCTCGGCAGGGTTCGGCCGGCCGGTGCCCTTCGGGCGCCCGAACAGGGTGCGCAGTGCCTGATCGAACTGGCAGATCAGGTGGTCCATCGGGGTGTATTGCCGCAGCTCTTCCATGCTGACATCATTCCCCAGAAGGCACCTTCGAGGCAAGTCTCATGAGCTGGTACCGTCATCACGTCTTCTTCTGCACCAATCGCCGCGAGAACGGCGAGCCCTGTTGCGAGAATTTCGGCGCAGGCAGGATGCGCGACTATGCCAAGCAGCGCATCAAGGCGCTGGGGCTGGCGGGGCCGGGCGGTGTGCGCATCAACAGCGCCGGCTGTCTCGACCGCTGTGCGGAAGGGCCGGTGATCGTGGTCTATCCGGAGGCCGTCTGGTACACCTGGGTCGACCGCGAGGACATCGACGAGATCATCGAATCCCATCTCGTCGGTGGCAGGCCGGTCGAACGGCTGCGGCTGCCGGACGAACCGCCCCCTTCGGAGTGACCGGATCGGGAAGGACCACGTAATCCACCGAAGCTACGGAAAGGACTTTGCCGGGAAACCCCGTCACGTAACGCAGAGGCCGCGGAGGTGCAGAGCACGCAGAGGGGATTTTTATTGTTTGTCACTTCTGCGTCGTCCCGATCGAGCCCTTGTCTCCGTCGTCCCGGCCGAGCGGAGCGAGAGCCGGGACCTCGAGAAGGATGCAGCCGTTCCCACGGCAGGCGGTTTTCTTTCTTCCGTCATTTCGGGCTCGTAGTTTTCTTTCTTCCGTCATTCCGGGCTCGTAGTTTTCTTTCTTCCGTCATTCCGGGCTCGCGCAGCGAGACCCGGAATCCAGAAACCACGCTGGTTCATGCCACGGTAGATTAT
>JALVEM010000482.1 GCA_027030825.1 Thiohalobacter sp. | reverse complement strand
ATGAACGCATCGGCCTGCTGCCGAAAGTGGCGCGCACGCCTTCGGGCATCCGGATCTACGACGAGCGCGACCTCTCGCGTCTGCGCTTCATCCAGCGCGCCCAGAAGATGAACTTCTCGCTCGAAGAAATCGGCCAGCTGCTGACGATGCGCGAGAACCCGCAGCGCGCCCGCGATGCGGTACGCCGGCTGACGGCGCGCAAGCTCGAAGAGGTCGAGGCCCGGCTGGAGGAGCTGACGCTGCTGCGAAACGAGCTGGCCCTGCTGGTCAATCTCTGCAAGGGTGGCGGCGAGGGCTGCCCGATTATCGAGGGTCTGGAAGAGACGGCTGGAGACGATTCAGCCTGCTGATCGACTGGCACTCGCGACCATCCTGCCCGCACGCAGGCCATTGGCCACCGCGAGCAACTCGCTCCCCTCGTGCACCAGTACGGCGGTGGCTATACTGATGATGCCCAGCACACCCGCAGGAATCAGGACCGCCAGCACCAGGATGGCGAACACGATGTTCTCGTGACTGACCCTGCGGGCCTTGCGGCCGATGTGAATGGCCTCGAGCAGCTTGGCCAGGTCGTCGGCCATGAGCGCGATGTCGGCGGCCTCGATGGCCGCGTCGGTGCCGGCGGCGCCCATGGCCATGCCGCAGGTGGCCGCCGCCAGCGCGGGGGCGTCGTTGACGCCGTCACCCACCATCAGCACCGGCCCGGACCTTTCCAGTTCCTTTACCGCAGCGACCTTGTCCTCGGGTTTGAGACCGGCGCGCACGTCGTCGATGCCCAGTTGCCGGGCGATGCGGCGGGCAGCGGCCTCGTTGTCGCCGGTGAGCATGACCGTGCGGATCCCAAGCGCATGCAGGCCGGCGATCACCTGCGGCGCGTTCTCGCGCAGCACGTCCTGCAGGGCGAGGATGCCGACGATGTGCTTTTCGGTGCCCACCAGCACCACGGTCCTGGCCTCTTCCTGCCAGCGGCGGATGGTCTCCGCCCAGGGTGTGAGGTCCAGCCCCATGTGCTCGAACAGCTCCGGCTTGCCCAGGTACCAGACGGTATCGTCCTCCGTGCCCTGCACGCCGGCGCCTGTCAGCGCCCTGGTCTCGCGCATGGGGCGGGGCGAAACAGCCTGTTCCTCGGCCCGTTGCCGGATGGCTCCGGCAAGAGGATGCTCGGAGTGTTGTTCGAGCCCGGCGGCGATGGCCAGCAGGGTGGGCTCGTCGCCATCGATGGCCAGCAGGTCGGTCACCTTCGGCTTGCCGTAGGTGAGCGTACCCGTCTTGTCGAAGGCGACGGTGCGGATCACGCCCAGGTGTTCCAGATGGGCGCCGCCCTTGATCAGGATTCCGCGCCGGCCGGCACCGGAAATGCCGGCCGACATGGCGATGGGCAGGGAGATGACCAGCGCGCAGGGCGCGGCGGCCACCAGCAGGACCACCGCCCGTTCACTCCAGAGTCGCACATCCAGATCGAACACCCAGGGTGCGATGAGCATGCCGATGGCGGTGATCAGCACAGCGGGGCTGTAACGGCGGCCGAAGCGTTCCATCCACTGCTGGGCGCGACCTTTCCGATCCTGGGCCTCCTCGACCAGATGGATGATGCGGGAGAGGGTATTGTCGGCGAAGGCGGCGGTGGCCTCCACCACCAGCGCGCCCGGTCCGTTGATGCTGGCGGCGAACACCCTGTCGCCCGGGCCCTTGTCCACCGGCATCGATTCCCCGGTGACCGGCGACTCGTCCAGGCTGGATGCCCCTTCGACGATCACGCCATCGG
>JALVEM010000481.1 GCA_027030825.1 Thiohalobacter sp. | reverse complement strand
CTCGACGGCGAACCCGTCGGAGACGGCCGGCCCGGGCCACTCTTTGCCCGGATGCGCGAGATCTATCGGGAATACAAGGAAGCCTTCCGGCGCGGCGAGGTGGACTGAGCACCACTTTCAGCGAACGCATGAATGAACAAGACGAGAGCGTACTAAAATTCCCGTGCGCCTTTCCCATCAAGGTCATGGGAAAGGCCTCGGAAGCCTTCGAACTGAAGGTGGTCGAGATCGTGCGGCGCCATGCGCCGGACCTGGGCGAAGGCGCGGTGCGCACCCGTGCCAGCCGCGAGGGCCGTTTCGTCTCGGTCACGGTCACCGTGCGGGCCAGGAGCCGCGAACAGCTCGATGCCATCTATCGCGACCTGACCGCCGATGCCGACATCCTGATGGTGCTGTGAATTCGACCCCGAACATCCGCCTCCGTGTCGCCGAGGGCCTGCAGGACTATGCATCCGCCTGGCAGGCCATGCAGGCCTTCACCGACCGGCGCGCGCCGGATACCCCGGACGAATGCTGGCTGCTGGAACATGCGCCGGTCTACACCCTCGGCCGGAATGCAAGCGAGGCCCATCTGCACGATTCCGGCAACATTCCGGTGATCCGCACCGACCGGGGTGGCCAGGTCACCTACCACGGCCCCGGACAGATACTGCTCTATGTGCTGCTCGACCTGAAACGCCACGGCCTCGGCGTGCGCGGCCTGGTCGATCTGCTGGAGGGCAGCGCCATCGCACTGCTCGCCGATCTCGGCATCGAGGCGCATGCCCGGCCGGAGGCGCCCGGCGTCTATGTGGGGGAGGCCAAGATCGCCGCGCTCGGCCTGCGCGTGCGCCGTGGCTGCAGCTACCACGGGCTGGCCTTCAACGTGGCCATGGACCGCATGCCCTTCGATCGCATCGACCCCTGCGGCTATCGCGGTCTGCCGGTCACCGACCTGGCATCGCTCGGCATCCGGGATCTCGCGCCTCTGGAGACAGGCCGCCGGCTGGCCGGGCACCTCGCTCGCGCGCTCGATACCCGCCTCGAGGAGGCGGGACCACTTGTGCTGGAGTGAGGAGCGAGAGGTGAAGAAGTGGTAGGATGCGCACCGAACCATCTCGGAAATCCCCCATGAAGACGAATGCTCCCGGCAGGAAGGAACGCGGCGCGGCCAAGACGGCCCGCATCCCTGTGAAGATCGAGCCGACCATCAAGCCGCCGCGCAAGCCGGCCTGGATCCGGGCCAAGGCTCCGACCGGCCCGGAGGTGCAGCGGCTCAAGCGCATCCTGCGCGAGGCGCGCCTGCACACCGTCTGCGAAGAGGCCTCCTGTCCGAACCTGGGCGAATGCTTCGGTCACGGCACGGCCACTTTCCTCATCATGGGCGACATCTGCACCCGCCGCTGCCCCTTCTGCGACGTGGCGCACGGCCGCCCCGAGCCGCTCGATCCCGAGGAACCCGAAAACCTCGCCGCCACGGTCGCGGCCATGGGACTCAGGCATGTCGTCATCACCTCGGTGGACCGGGACGACCTGCGCGACGGCGGCGCCGCCCACTTCGTGGCCTGCATCCGGGCCGTGCGCGCGAAATCGCCCGAGACCCGCATCGAGGTACTGGTGCCCGACTTCCGGGGCCGCATGGAACGCGCGCTGGAGATCATGGACCAGGCGCCGCCGGACGTCTTCAACCACAATCTGGAGACGGTGCCGCGCCTGTACCGCAAGGCCCGGCCCGGGGCCGACTATGCCTGGTCGCTGCGCCTGCTCCGGGAATTCGGCCAGCGCCA
>JALVEM010000480.1 GCA_027030825.1 Thiohalobacter sp. | reverse complement strand
CAATCGACGCCGCTCGACGAGGCCCCCGTGGTGCCCACCCTGATACGTGCCCTGGACTTTCTCGGCCAGCCGCTGCCGGAAGGGGCGACAGAGGCCACCGCGCCGGAGCTGCTTCGCCATGCTGTGGCACACTGGGCGCCGGATCGCATCCCCCGGCAAACCGCCATTCCCGTTTCCCGGACACTGCCGTAGAATGCCGGGATGTCACTCTCGGGAGGAGCCGTCAGCATGTCGGAAAACAAGGTCTTCGATATCCCCGAATTCTTTCGTCAGCGCGCCTGGATCAAGCCGGACGACTATGCCGAGATGTACCGCCGCTCGATCGAGGACCCCGACGGTTTCTGGGCCGAGCAGGCCGAGCGCTTCCTCACCTGGGACCGCAAGTGGGACAGGGTGGGCGAGTGGGACTTCCATGCCGCGAACATCCGCTGGTTCGAAGGCGCCCGCCTCAACGCCAGCGTCAACTGCCTCGACCGGCATCTCGAGACCCGTGGCGACCAGACGGCCATCATCTGGGAAGGCGACGATCCGGCCGAGGACCGGCACATCACCTATCGCGAACTGCACGCAGAGGTCTGCCGGTTCGCGAACGCCCTGAAGGCGCGTGGTGTCGGCAAGGGCGACCGGGTCTGCATCTACATGCCGATGATCCCCGAGGCGGCCGTTGCCATGCTCGCCTGTGCGCGGATCGGCGCCATCCACTCCGTGGTCTTCGGCGGCTTCTCGCCCGAATCGCTCAAGGATCGGATTCTGGATGCAGATGCCCATGTCGTCGTCACGGCCGACGAAGGGCTGCGTGGCGGCAAGCGTGTCCCGCTGAAACGCAATGCGGATGCGGCCCTGACCGATTGCCCCAATGTGCACACCGTGTTCGTCGTGCGTCGAACGGGCGGGGAGATCGCCTGGCACGAGGACAGGGACGTCTGGTACCACGAGGCTATCGATGTGGCCGACCCCGTCTGCGAACCGGTGATCATGGATGCCGAGGATCCGCTGTTCATCCTCTACACCTCCGGCTCCACCGGAAAGCCGAAGGGGGTGCTTCACACCACCGGCGGCTATCTGCTCTATGCCGCCGTCACCCACAAGTACGTGTTCGACTATCACGACGGGGATGTCTACTGGTGCACCGCCGACGTCGGCTGGATCACGGGTCACAGCTACATCGTCTACGGTCCGCTGGCCAACGGCGCCATCAGCCTCATGTTCGAGGGCGTGCCCACCTGGCCGGATGCCTCCCGTTTCTGGCAGGTCGTGGACAAGCACCAGGTCAATACCTTCTATACCGCGCCGACCGCGATCCGTGCCCTGATGCGGGAAGGCGACGAACCGGTCCGGCGCACCTCCCGCAAGAGCCTGCGGCTGCTCGGCACGGTAGGCGAGCCCATCAATCCGGAGGCCTGGCTGTGGTATCACGAGGTGGTCGGCGAAGGCCGCTGTCCCATCGTCGATACCTGGTGGCAGACGGAGACCGGCGGCCACATGATCACCCCCCTGCCCGGCGCAACGAAACTCAAGCCCGGTTCGGCCACCCTGCCCTTCTTCGGTGTGGAGCCGGCCATCGTCGACGAGAAAGGCAACGAACTGGAAGGCGCCTGCCAGGGCAACCTGGTCATCAAGCGATCCTGGCCCGGACAGATGCGGACGGTCTACGGCGATCACGAGCGCTTCAGACAGACCTATTTCAGCACCTATCCCGGTTACTATTTCACGGGAGACGGCGCCCGCAGGGACGAGGATGGCTATTACTGGATCACCGGACGTGTGGAC
>JALVEM010000479.1 GCA_027030825.1 Thiohalobacter sp. | reverse complement strand
CGCGATCGAGCGTCAGCGCCACCACCTTGCCGCTGGCCAGGCCCGTGATCACGGCGCCCTGAATCAGCAGGGGCACGCTGGTCCCGCGCAGCGAGAGCGGCGGGACGCTGCGGTCGAAGATCCACTCGCGCTCCCCGGTGGCGGCATCGAAACCGGCCAGATTGCCGTCCTCGGACTGCACCACCACCATGCCGTCGGCGGCCTGGGGCGGCGCCAGTACCTCGCCCGTGGTCCGGCTGCGCCAGACCTCCGAGCCATCGCGCCAGTCGAGCGCGATGACCTCGCCCTCGGCGGTGCCCAGCAGCACCAGGCCCTCGCCCACGCCCACGGCGCCGGTCACCCGGGCATCGAGCGACTGTTTCCAGACCGGCCGGCCGCTGTCGGCCTCGAAGGCCGCCACCCGGCCCTCGAGATCGGCGGCGAACACCCGGCCGCCATCGACCGCGGGCCTCAGGCGCAGGTAACGGGCATCGGCGCCCTTGCCGACGTCACGCGACCAGACGACCCGGACCCGGTAGCCGGTATCCAGCGGGGCGAGCTCCGCCGGCGGTGCGGCGGTATCCTCGCTGCGGTCGAACAGCCCGCCCAGCCAGCTGCATCCGCCCTGCAGCAGGAACAGCGCCGCCAGCAATACGTGCCAGATCCTCATTCGCCCTTCTGCCCCGTCTCGCGCAGGGTGTCGTCACGCTTGGCCTCGAGCAGCACGCGGGCCTGACTGTCCTCGGGCAGCGCCGCCAGGGCCTTGCGATAGTGTTCGCGCGCCTCGTCATACTTTTCCATGGCCAGGGCGGCATCGCCCCGCACCTCTTCGTAGAGCGCCTGCCAGGGTGCGGGCGGCGGGGCCTGGAGCAGTTCGAGCGCCGCCTCCGGCCTGCCGAGGGCGATATCCACGCGCGCCAGCCGCAGGCGGGCGATGTGCCTGTGCTCCTCCTCGGAGGCGTGATCGAGCGCCCACTGCAGCTGGGCCCGGGCGGCCTCGGGCTTCTCCAGCCCGATCTGCAGGCGCGCCATCTGCAGGGCCGCGAGCACGGCGTAGACCGAGCCCGAATGTTCCTTGAGCAGCGCCTCGTGAAAGGCCACCGCCTGCTGCTCGTCGTTGCGTTCCACGGCGAGGGCGAGCTGAACGTACTGATTGGAAGCCGCCTCGGCCTGTCGCTCCCGGTACTGGAACCAGGCCTTGCCGCCGAACAGCACGGCGAGCCCCAGCAGCAGGCCGGTGAGCAGCGAGCCGGCATTCTCTCGCAGCCACTTCTTGACGGCTTCCGCCTGTTCCTCGTCACTCTTCAGGACATCGACCACGGACCCACCCTCCTATGTTTCGTCGGACGCGCCCACGGTCTCCCGCAGCCGCGCCACCAGTGCCTGTTCATCCAGCTGTTCCTGCGCCGCCTCGGAGCGCAGGGGCTTGAGCCCCACCTCGCCGCGCTCGAGCTCGCCCTCGCCCAGCACCAGCGCCCAGATCGCGCCGCTGCGGTCGGCCCGCTTGAACTGGGCCTTGAAGCTGCCGCCGCCCGCGTTCACTACCAGGCGCAGGCCGGGCACGGCATCGCGCAGGCGCTCGGCGAGGGCCTGGCCTTCGGCGCCGGCCCGTTCGCCCACCAGCACCAGGTAGGCGTGCGGCGGCTCGGTCTCCGGGAGTCGGCCGGAGACCTCGAGCAGCGCCATCAGGCGTTCCAGGCCGATGGCGAAGCCGACCGCGGGCGTCGGGCGTCCGCCCAGGTACTCGACCAGCCCGTCGTAGCGGCCCCCGGCGCAGACCGTGCCCTGGGCG
>JALVEM010000478.1 GCA_027030825.1 Thiohalobacter sp. | reverse complement strand
ATCGGCCATCGCCCTGATCGGGTTACTCCGAACACTTTCGGACCAGCATCAGCCCGTCGGCGATCGGGACGATCGACAGATCCACACGCGGATCACTCCCGACGTGCGCGCAGAAGGCGCGGATGGCTTCGGTATCGGAGTCGCGATCGTCGGGATCGGCCACCGCCCCGCCCCAGAAGATGTTGTCGACCAGGATCAGGCCGTCCGGACGCACGAGACCCAGGCAGGACTCGTAATAGTCGATATAGCCCGTCTTGTCGGCATCGATGAAGGCGAGATCGAATGGCTCCGAAACTTCCGCTTCCAGCACGCGCAGCGTCTCGATCGCAGGACCCAGGCGAAGCTCGATCCGGTCGGCCATGCCCGCGGCTTCCCAATGTGCCTTCGCGATGGCCGTCCAGTCCGCATCGATGTCGCAGGTCAGCAGGCGGCCGTCCTCTGGCAGTGCCAGCGCCATGGCGAGCGCGCTGTAGCCGGTGAAGGTGCCGATCTCGAGGATGCGCCGGGCCGCAACGAGCTTCACCAGCCACTGCATGAAACGCCCCTGTTCCGGTGCGATCTGCATTACGGCCTCGGGCAGCCTGGCCGTCGCCTCACGCAGACGCAAAAGCTCGGGATGCTCGGGCGGCAGCTGGTCCAGCAGCCAGGCATGAAGACGCGCGTCCAGGCCGATGCTTCGGTTGGACATGCTCAGACCGCCTCGCCGACGAAGGCCTGCTCGCGGATGCGGGCGATCTCGTCACGCAGGCGGGCGGCCTCCTCGAACTCCAGATCGCGGGCATGGGCATACATCTTCTGCTCCAGCTCGCGGATGAGCTTCTCGGCCTGGCGGGGGTCGCTCACCCGATAGGCACCGCGCGCCTCGGCCACCTTCTCCTGCCGGCGGCCGCGGCGACCGGCACCCGGAACGGCGCCCTCCATGATGTCGGCCACCTCCTTGCGGATGGTGCGGGGCGTGATGCCGTGCCGCTCGTTGTAGGCGATCTGCTTCGTCCGCCGCCGCTCGGTCTCGTCGATGGCTCGCCGCATGGAGCCGGTGATCTCGTCGGCGTAGAGAATGACCTTGCCGTTCGCGTTGCGCGCGGCGCGGCCGATGGTCTGGATGAGCGAGCGGTCGGAACGCAGAAAGCCTTCCTTGTCGGCGTCGAGGATGGCCACCAGCGACACCTCGGGGATGTCCAGGCCCTCGCGCAGCAGGTTGATGCCGACCAGCACATCGAACTCGCCGAGGCGCAGGTCGCGGATGATTTCCACGCGCTCGACGGTATCGATGTCCGAATGCAGGTAGCGCACCCGCACGCCGTGCTCCTCGAGATAGTCGGTCAGATCCTCGGCCATGCGCTTGGTGAGTGTGGTTACAAGCACCCGCTCGTCGGCCTCGACGCGGGCCCGGATCTCGGAGAGCAGGTCGTCGACCTGGGTAGCCACGGGTCGGACTTCCACCTCGGGATCGACCAGGCCGGTGGGGCGGACGATCTGCTCGACCACCTGCCCGGAGTGTTCCAGCTCGTAGGGGCCGGGCGTGGCCGAGACGAAGATGGTCTGCGGCGCCAGGCGCTCGAACTCGTCGAAGCGCAGCGGCCGGTTGTCGAGCGCCGAGGGCAGGCGGAAGCCGTATTCGACGAGATTTTCCTTGCGGGAACGGTCGCCGCGGTACATGCCGCCGAGCTGGGGAATGGTGACGTGCGACTCGTCGATGATAAGCAGGGCGTCGTCCGGCAGGTAGTCGAACAGGGTCGGCGGCGGCTCGCCGGGCGCTCGTCCCGAGAGA
>JALVEM010000477.1 GCA_027030825.1 Thiohalobacter sp. | reverse complement strand
AGCGCCGCCATGCTCCAGCGCACAGCGGGTGCCCGGCGCAAGCTTCGAGCGCAGCATCCAGCCGACCCGGTAGGAGCCGATGAAAGTGAGAAAGCCCACGCGCGGGTCGGTGGCGAGCTGCTCGGCGACCTCGAGGCGGTGCACCACCAGGGCCTGGCACCATTCCGGCGGCAGACCGGCCTCATGCAGCATGTCGACGAAGTCGTAACAGGAAATCGGAGCGTCCTCGGCCGGCTTGACGATCACCGGGCAGCCGGCGGCGATGGCCGGGCCCACCTGATGGACGATGAGATTGAGCGGGTGATTGAAGGCGGAGATCGCCACCACCACGCCGATGGGCTCGTGGCGGGTGACGGCCAGGTGGTCGTTCGAGGCGGCATTGATGCCCATGGGCACTTCGATGCCGTGCCGGTTGCGCAGCAGTTCCGTGCAGTTGCGGATGCCGTCGATGGCACGGGCCACCTCGATGCGCGAGTCCACCAGCGGCTTGCCGCCCTCGCGCGCCGCCTGCACGGCCAGGTCCTCGGCGCGCGCCTCCATCTTTTCTGCCAGCCGCCGCAGGATGGCGAGGCGTTCCTCCGCCGGCAGCCAGCGGTCCCGGTCGCGGAAGAGGGCGTAGGCGATGTCCAGCGCCCGATCCACGGTATCTTCGGTCGCGGTGTCGAAGGTGGCGATCCGTGTGCCATCCCAGGGTGAGGTGACCGGTCGACGAATATCGGTGGCGGGGGCGTCGAAAGCCACCCGCAGGGACTGATGCGGTATTTCCATGGATGCGCGAGCTCCGGTTCGACGTTGATCTGCGGGTTGAGGTCCCCAGTGTAGCCGAAGGATCGAACCCTGTCGCTCGGGCCGCCGGATGCCTGACACCCGAGCGGCTTTCTGCGATAATGCCGCTTTCGTTTCAATCGCTTCCGGGCTGCGTGCTCGCCAGTATTCCATGACCGAACGCTATCGCACAGACGATCTCCGGATCCGCGAGATCCGGGAGGTGACGCCGCCTTCGAAGGTGCAGGAGGAATTCCCCCTCACCGAGCGCGCGGCGCGGACCGTCACCGAGACCCGGGCCGCCATCCACGACATTCTGACCGGCGTGGACGATCGGCTGCTGGTCGTGGTCGGTCCCTGTTCGATCCATGATCCGGAGGCGGCGCTGGAATACGCACGCCGACTGAAGGTGATGCGCGAGGCGCTCGGCGAGGATCTGCTGCTGGTGATGCGCGTCTATTTCGAAAAGCCGCGCACCACGGTCGGCTGGAAGGGTTTGATCAACGACCCCGACCTGGACGGCAGCTTCCGGATCAACAAGGGGCTGCGCCTGGCGCGCGGCCTGCTGCGTGATCTGAACGAGATGGGCGTCCCTGCCGCCACCGAGTTCCTCGATCTGATCAGTCCGCAGTACGTGGCCGACCTGGTGAGCTGGGGCGCCATCGGTGCACGCACCACCGAGAGCCAGGTACACCGCGAGCTGGCCTCGGGGCTCTCCTGCCCGGTGGGGTTCAAGAATGCCACCGATGGCACCCTGAAGGTGGCCGTCGACGCCATACGCGCCGCCTCCCGGCCGCACGTGTTCCTGTCCCTCACCAAGCACGGCCATTCCGCCATCTTCTCGACCACCGGCAACGAGGACTGTCACATCATCCTGCGCGGCGGGAAGGAGCCGAACTACGATGCGCCGCACGTCGAGGCGGCCGTGCGCGAACTCGAGGCTGCCGGTCTGCCCGCCCGCCTGATGATCGACTTCAGTCACGCCAACAGCATGAAGGATCACAGGCG
>JALVEM010000476.1 GCA_027030825.1 Thiohalobacter sp. | reverse complement strand
GCCGTTCGGCGGCGGCAAGCATCTGTTCCTCGAGATCGGGCGGTGGCGGCGGGAGGACGGGGTCGCCCAGGGATTCGTAGAGGAAGAGGGGCTCCTCGACGACGTGCACCAGGCTGATCCGAGCCTGCCAGTGATCGGCCAGATGGAGCGCGCGTTCCAGCGCCAGCATGGCATTGCCGGAGAAGTCCATGGCGACCAGCAGGTGGCGGTAGCCGTCGAATTCGGGTGCCTCCGTGACCCTTGGCGCAAACGCCTGCTCGAGCCAGTCCCAGGCATCCTGCAGTGCATCCTGTGGGAAATAGCGCATCGGAGCGCTGACGAAGGGCGCAAGCAGCAGACTCAGCCAGCGCTGCCAGGCGGCCTCGCCCACGATGGCGATGCGTGCGAATCCCTGGGGATGGTCGAGACCGAAGCGCGCATCCTCCATGAGCGCATCGGGATCCACGTGGGTCAACTCCCTGAGTTCCAGCAGCAGGGCGATGCGTCCGTTCTCCCGGATCAGGCCATCGAGATCCTGCAGGAACTGTCGCATCTCGTCGTGGGAGATCTCGCCGCTGAGGCGAAAACCGAAGATGCGCTCCTGGTCGACGGGAATGGGTTCGATCATCCATGCAGCTCCGTGTGTGATGTCATCGTCTGGATTTCCGAATCACCCTAGCATGATCGGGCCATGATCTTCCCTGATCCGGATCATGTGGTGTCCGAATGTCGTCCCCGGAATCCGCGCGGCACCGGCAGGTATTCCACGCTCTGCTGCTGCCGCTGTGGCTGGGGATAGAGCGCCATCAGTTCGAGGATGGCTTCCGGGATGTCGGTGCGCACCTTCAGTCCGAGTTCGCGGGCAGCGTCCGGCGTGATGGGGTAGTCGTGCGTCCAGGTGCCGGTGGCGAGCTTGTGGGCGACCTCGGCGGCCTGTTCGTCCGGCAGGGTGCCGTCGAGCAGCTCGCGCACGGCGGCTTCCACCTGTGCGATCGCCTTGCGCCCCACGTCTGCCATCAGCAGCGTCCTGTCGTCGACGTGTTCCATGGGCTTCTCCTCCGCCACCTTCACGATGGAGGCTGCCGGGAACTCGCCGAGCTGGGGATCCACCGGTCCCAGCACGG
Source organism: Thiohalobacter sp. (assembly GCA_027030825.1). Lineage (GTDB taxonomy): Bacteria > Pseudomonadota > Gammaproteobacteria > Thiohalobacterales > Thiohalobacteraceae > J048. The sequence goes on along the minus strand of JALVEM010000476.1, from coordinate 670 downwards.
CGTGCGGCGACATCACGATCTCGTCGGCGGCCAGCGAGATCAGGGTGCCGCCCGACATGGCATAGTGCGGCACGTACACGGTGACCTTGCCCCGGTGCTGCTTGATGGCCCGGGCGATCTGCAGCGAGGCGAGCACCAGACCGCCGGGCGTGTGCAGGATCAGGTCGATGGGCGTGTCCGGATCGGTCAGGTGGATGGCCCGCATGACCTGTTCGGAATCCTCCATGTTGATGAAGCGCATCAGCGGAAAGCCGAGAAAGCCCATGGTCTCCTGCCGATGCACCATGAGGATGACGCGCGAGCCGTGCTCCTTCTCGATCTGGGCCACCTTGCGAGCCCGGGCGGATTCCAGCATCTTCTGGTGAAGCACGGGTTGCAGCGCCGTCAGGATGAAGAAGAGCCAGAAGAGATCCATGATGGTCATGATGTGCAGTCTCCTTGGAAGTTATTTCCTTGTCGTGGTGCGTGCCCGGCGGCCGTCGGGCAGAAAACCGTAGACGCCTTCGTCCGGATACCAGCGCCGCTGCCGGCCGAACGTGAAGGGCCTGACGAGCAGCATGCCGGCCACGAAACCGCCGACGTGCGCCCACCAGGCCACCCCGCCGCCGATGCGAGGGGCGAACAGCGAGGTCGTGCCCTGCAGCAGCTGGAGGAGATACCAGATGCCGGC
>JALVEM010000475.1 GCA_027030825.1 Thiohalobacter sp. | reverse complement strand
GTCATCCCGGAAGCCCGCGAAGCGGGCTATCCGGGGTCCACTCCTTCAGTCATTCCGGACAGTGCGAAGCACTGATCCGGAATCCAGGAAGGGAATGCACCACGGTGGCATGGGTGGGCATGGTTTCTGGATTCCGGCTCGCGCGCCCCGGCTTACACCGGGTCGCTTGGCCGGAATGACGGACGGTAGATACCTCGTCGGCCGCAGCCCCTTCCAGCTTCCAGCTTCTTTAAAGCTGCTTCACCTCGGCGATGAGATCGGCGGCGACCTTCTGCGCATCGCCGTAGAGCATCCGGGTGTTGTCGAGGAAGAACAGCTTGTTCTCGATGCCGGAGAAGCCGCGCCCCTTGCCGCGCTTGACCACGATCACGTTCTTCGCCTTGTCGACGTCGAGGATGGGCATGCCGTAGATGGGGCTGTCGGGATCCGTGCGGGCGGCGGGGTTCACCACGTCGTTGGCGCCGATCACCAGCGCCACGTCGGCCTGCGGGAATTCGGCATTGATCTCGTCCATGTCGAAGATCTTGTCGTAGGGCACGCCGGCCTCGGCGAGCAGCACGTTCATGTGGCCTGGCATGCGACCGGCCACCGGATGGATGGCGAACTTGACCTCCACGCCGCGCTCCTCCAGCAGCTCGGCCAGTTCCCACACCTTGTGCTGGGCCTGGGCCACCGCCATGCCGTAGCCGGGGACGATGATGACCTTGTTGGCGAACGCCATCATGGTCGCGGCATCGGTGGCGGAGACCTCCTTCATTTCGCCTTCGGGCGAGGCGCCGGCACCCGCGGTGGTGGTGCCGAAGCCCGAGAAGAGCACGTTGCCGAGCGAGCGGTTCATGGCCTTGGCCATGAGCTGGGTGAGCAGGGTGCCGGCGGAGCCGACCACGGTGCCGGCGATGATCATGGCGGCGTTGCCCAGCACGAAGCCTTCGAAACCCACGGCCAGGCCGGTGAAGGCGTTGTAGAGCGAGATGATGACCGGCATGTCGGCCCCGCCGATGGGCAGGGTCATCATGACGCCGAAGGCGAGCGCCAGCAGGAAGAAGAGAAACAGCAGGAAGCCGCCGGGTGAGTCGCTGAACATGAGCACCAGCCCGAGCAGCAGCGCCAGGCCGAGGATGCCCAGGTTGACCACCTTCTGGCTGGGGAAGACGAGAGATTTCTTCATCAGCCCCTGCAGCTTGGCGAAGGCGATGGCAGAGCCGGAGAAGGCCACCGAGCCGATCAGCGCGCCGAGCACGGCCAGCACCTGGAAACTGGTGGACGGGATGTCGCCCTTCATCAGCTCGACTGCGGCAATGGCTGCCGCCGCGCCGCCGCCCATGCCGTTGTAGATGGCGATCATCTGCGGCATGTCGGTCATCTCGACCTTCTTGCCGGTGTACCAGGCGATGCCGCCCCCGATGAGGATGGCGAGGATCATCAGGCCATAGTTGTGCATGTCCGGCATGAAGAAGGTGGCCAGCGTCGCCACCACCATGCCCACGCCGGCCCAGACGATGCCGTCGCGCGCGGTGACCGGCGAGCTCATGCGTTTCAGCCCGAGGATGAAGAGGACGGCGGCGGCGAAATAGCTGAGTTCGATCATCGGCCGCCCTCCTTCCTGCTCGGCTTGAACATTTCGAGCATGCGCTCCGTGACCACATAGCCGCCCACGGCGTTGCCGGCCGCGAGCATGACGCCGAGGAAGCCGATGAAGCGTTCCATGTCGGTGCTCGCATGGCCCATGGCGACCATGGCGCCCACCAGCACGATGCCGTGGACGAAGTTGGAACCCGACATCAGGGGGGTGTGCAGGATCACGGGCACGCGGGAGATGACCTCGTAACCCGTGAAGGCCGCGAGCATGAAGATGTAGAGGGCGGTGTAGCCTTCGATCATTGCGACTCTCCTTCGACCAGGGCGCGGGCGGGCGCGAAGAGGATCTCGCCGTCGCGGGTGAGTACGCTGTCGCGGATCACCTCGTCGTCCCAGTCCAGCGCCAGTTCGCTGTCCTGGATCATCGGGCTCAGGAAATTGAACAGGTTGCGCGCATACATCTCGCTGGCATGGACCGGCAGCATGCTGGGCACGTTGAGGGGCGCATAGACGGTGGCGGGGCCGAATTCGATCTTCTCGCCCGGCTGCGAGACCTCGCAGTTGCCGCCGCCCTCGGCGGCCAGATCGATGATGACCGAGCCCACCTTCATGTTGTCCACCATCTCCCGCGTGACGATCTTCGGCGAGGGACGCCCGGGGATCGCCGCGGTGGTGATCACGGCGTCCGCGGCCACCACGTGGCTGGCGAGCACTTCCTGCTGATGCTTCTTCTCCTCGTCGGTCAGCTCGCGGGCATAGCCGCCCTCGCCTTCGGCGGAGACCCCCACGTCGACGAAGCGGGCGCCGAGCGATTCGACCTGTTCGCGCGTCGCGGCGCGCACGTCGTAGGCCTCCACGATGGCGCCCAGCCGCTTGCAGGTGGCGATCGCCTGCAGGCCCGCCACGCCGGCGCCGATCACCAGCACCCTGGCCGGCCGGATGGTCCCGGCGGCGGTCGTGAGCATGGGAAAGAATCGGGACGAGAGATCGGCGGCGAGCAGCCCGGCCTTGTAGCCGGCCACCGCGGCCTGGGAAGAGAGCGCATCCATGCTCTGGGCCCGCGAGATGCGCGGGATGAGCTCCATGGCGAAACTGGTGATCTTCCGGTCGCGCAGGGCCGCGATGCGTTCGGGATGCTGGTGGGGCTGCATGAAGCCGACGACCACGGCCCCCTCGCGGAGCATGCCGATCTCTTCCACCGAGGGTGGCTGGACCTTGAGCAGGACGTCGGCGTCGCCGAGCAGGGCGGCCCTGTCGGACGTGAATTCGATGTCGATGTAGTCCTCGTCGACATAGTGGGCGCCCCGGCCGGCGTCATGTTCCATCGACACGGTGCAGCCCAGTTTTCGGAAGCGCATGGCCGTGGCGGGGTCGAGGGCGACACGGCGCTCGTTGGGCGCGGTTTCCTTCACAACGGCCAGTTTCAGTGGCATCGCGGTTCTCCGTGACGGTTCTCGGGGGTTCGGCGACGGATCCGAGTCTGTTCAAAGGGTGGCCATGATACCGGAAGCGGATGCGGTATTGAACCGCAAGCCGCAATGCAAGTGGCTGAAGCTTGGGGAATTGCATTGCCTCGGAACATGACGGTGGCGTGCTTGCGCGGTGGTGGCGAACCGGGTTAACGTGGGCACTGGAGGTGTTTCAGTGCCCAACGATCTCAGCCTGCAGATACTCAGGACAGACGCGTCCGGCATGCCGCTCGAATGGATCGACTACCGGGACGCGGTGCGCTACTACCATGGCGGCCTGGTCGCCTACACCTGCGGCTCCGAACTGTTCGAGATCCATGGCGGGATCAATGCGCGCACCGGACGGCGCAGCATCATCCGCGTGCATTCCATCGTCGCGACGCTCGGCGAGCGAGGGGCGGCGAGGCGTCGCCGTCGTCCGCCACCGCTCGACAATCGCGCCCTGTTCAAGCGGGACGCCTGGATCTGCATGTACTGCGCCCGGCGTTTTCCGGAACGGGAGCTGTCACGGGACCATGTCACGCCGCTCAGCCAGGGCGGGCTCGATGTCTGGAACAACGTGGTGACGGCGTGCAAGCGCTGCAATCATCACAAGGCGGGGAGGCGTCCCGAGGAGGCCGGCATGGAGCTGGTCGCCATCCCTTTCACGCCGACCCATGCCGAATACATCTATCTGAAGGGGCGCCGCATCCTGGCGGATCAGATGGCCTTTCTGGAGGCCCATTTCCCGCGCAACAGCCCCCTCCGGCAGCGCCTGTCGGGCAATCATTGACGGAAAATCAGGGGGTGGCCTTTTCCGCGAGGGGTGCGGTGGCGATTCCGGTCTCGCGTGCGGCCGACGGCGGGGGCGCATGCCGGTCCTTTCCGGCATGTCGCCTGCGCCATTCGGCGAGCGCCTCCTCCACCGGGTATTCCTGTCCCAGCCCCTCGACCACGATGCATTCCTCGAGCAGGGCCACCGGCAGCTTTTCCGGGCAGAGTGCCAGCGCGGGCGTCACATGGCCGCTCAGGGCCACGATCAGCAGCAGAACGGCTGGCAGATGCGGCACGGGTTTCATGACATCACCCCCGATGTTCGATGCCATTGCAGGATCGTCATTATGCTGTGGCGGGCATGGGCCGACCATCGGAGAAGGCGGATAATCGCTGTCGTGGAATGCGCAAGTCTTTGTCAGAATATGCTGACAGGAACGCAAGACGGGAGCCGACGACATGATCCATGAGGCGCTGGCCGAAGCCATCGGCGAGGTCACCGGGCTGCATCCCCGCGTGGATCACGCGGAGTCCGTGGGCGGCGGCTGCATCAACGAGACGCTGGCCGTACCCACGGCCGAGGGAGCGCGCCTGTTCATCAAGCTGAACGATGCGCGGCGCCTGGACATGTTCGAGGCCGAGCTGGCAGGGCTCCAGGCGCTGGAGGCCTGCGGCGGGGTCCGGGTGCCGCGGGCCCTGGGCTGCGGCCTGGCCGGTGGGCGCGCCTGGCTGGCGCTGGAATACCTGCCGCTGGGCGGGCGAGGCGGCGGGGCCCGGCTGGGGGAGGGACTGGCCCGCCAGCATCGCTGCACTGCCGAGGCCTTCGGCTGGGATCGCGACAACACCATCGGGGCCAGCCCCCAGCCGAATGCATGGGATGCCGACTGGGTGCGCTTCTGGCGCGAACGGCGACTCGGCTTTCAGCTCGAGCTGGCGAAGCGGCACGGTCACGGCGGAGAGCTGCAGCGCCTCGGCGAGCGGCTGCTGGACCGCGTGGGCGACTTCTTCACGGACTACCGCCCCGTTCCCTCGCTGCTGCACGGCGATCTGTGGGGCGGCAACTGGGGCGTGCTGGACTCCGGCGAGCCGGTCGTCTTCGATCCGGCCGTCTATTACGGCGATCGGGAGGCCGACATCGCCATGACGGAGCTCTTCGGCGGCTTCGGCACCGATTTTCGTGCCGCCTACGAGGCGGCCTGGCCGCTCGATCCCGGCTATCGGGTGCGTCGCACCCTCTACAACCTCTACCACATCCTCAACCACCTCAACCTGTTCGGCGGCGGCTATCTGGGGCAGTCGATCGCCATGATCGAACGCCTGCTCGCGGAAGTGCAGTGAGAACCGTCTCCCTGTTGACCCGCATATTGCGCCAAGGCGGAAGCGGGCGGGATCATGACTCTTTGATGTAACAGAGGCTTGAGGTGGTTTTGGGCTGTTTTTGCAAGAGTACAGTTTGTACTACCCGCTTCCTGCTCCGGCCCTGGCGGATTTTCGCTCGGTCTCGCGGGCGCTTCGCTCAAGTCGTAGTCCCGGCTACGACTTTCGCTCCAGCGCGCCCCGAGTCCGGCTGCAAATCCGCCATCATCCGGAGCCCTCGGTGCAATATGCGGGTTGGCGCACCGGAAGGCGCGTCCCGCCATGCCGACTGAATTCTGAATTCTGAATTCCGGATTCAGTTCTTCTCCCCGTCCCTTTTTTCTTTCATCCACTGCCGCCAGCCCGACGGCGCATCGCGCGAGAAGTTGGCGCGCACCTCGTAGAGGGCTTCCAGTTCCGCCGCCAGCGCCTGGATGAAGGGACGATCCGGTTCCCTGCTGCAGCGGGCATCGACACGGGTCAGCAGCTGTGTGGGCGTGAGATCGCCGAGCAGATTGTAGGTGCGGTCGAGCAGCAGGTTGAAGGCCGAGATGTGGCCGGCGATCCACTGCTCGTAGAGCACCAGAGCCGCGCCGCCGGCATGGCGCGCCTCCAGAAAGTCGCGGCACGGTCCCTGGCCGATGCCGAAGACGGCGTAACGGCCGTGGAGGTCGCGGGCCTGGGCCGTGACGGCCAGCGCGATCAGCAGCACCAGGATCAATCTTCGCATCAGTCTCTCCGCACGGGAAAGGCGAGGGCGTGGCGTGCTTCTCCGTCCGCCATGGCCTGGGACTGGCGGGCCAGCCACCGGTTGAAGCGCTCGGGCGGCATGGGGCGGGCGATGAAGTAGCCCTGCGCCATGTCACAGCGCAGGATCTCCAGCAAAGAGAGCACGTCGCTGCTGTCGACCCCCTCGGCGATGACCTTCATGCCGAGGTTGTGCGCAAGGTCGATGATGGAGCGCACGATGATGGCGTCGTTCTCGTCGCGCAGCATGTCCATCACGAAGGACTTGTCGATCTTGATGTGGTCGACCGGCATCTGCTTGAGATAGGCGAGAGAAGAGAAGCCGGTGCCGAAGTCGTCGACCGCGAGCTTCACCCCGATGCTCTTCAGCCGCCGCAACAGCCGCACGGCACGCTCGGGATTGCGCATCATGGAGTTCTCGGTAATTTCCACCTCCAGCAGCTCGGGAGACAACCGATGGCGCTCGATGAGCTCGGCGACGAAGGCGTCGATGTCGGAATGCGCCAGGTTCCAGGCCGAGAGATTGACGGCCACCGGGATCTCCAGGCCCATGCCTCGCCAGCGCTGCATCTGGGCCATGGCCTCTTCGAGCACCCACATCGTCAGCGGCTGGATCAGGCCGGCCTGTTCGCAGGTCTGGATGAGCGATTCGGTCGACAGGTTGCGCCACTTGGGCCAGCGCAGCAGGGCCTCGGCGCCGACGGCCTGACGCGCCTCGATATCGATCTTGGGCTGGTAGTGGAGTTCCAGCTCGCCCGATTCGATGGCCTTTCTCAGTTCGCTGATGAGCGTCAGGCGGCTGATCGAATGTTCGTCCTTGCGGACGTTGTACACGGCATAGGGAAGGTCGTTGTTCTTGGCCACGTACATGGCCACGTCGGCCCGCTTGAGCAGGGTATCGACGTCATGGCCGTGGGCGGGGTAGGCGGCGATGCCGATGCTGGTGCCGACATAGAGCATCTGCTCGTGCCAGCGGATCGGCTGTTCGATGGTCTCGGCGATCTTGGTGGCGATCTCCTCGGCCTTGGCGCAGCCGGTCGAAGGCAGCAGGATGGCGAATTCGTCGCCGCCGAGACGCGCCACCGTGTCGGAACGCCGCAGCATCAGGGCGAGCCGGTGCGCGATCTCGCGCAGCACGTCGTCACCGGCCTGATGGCCCAGGGTGTCGTTGATCTCCTTGAAGCGATCGAGGTCGAGGATCATCAGGCAGAACTCCTCGCTCTCGCGCTGGGCATGATAGAGCGTCTGCTGGAGGCGATCGGTGAGCAGCGTGCGGTTGGGCAGGCCGGTCAGGGCATCGTGCAGGCTCTGGTAGCGCAGCGCCTCCTGGCGGATCTGGATCTGCTGGCGCATGTGCCGGAAGGCCTCGGTGAGCTGGCGTGTCTCCATGGTCGCAGGTTCCGGGAGCCGCTCG
>JALVEM010000474.1 GCA_027030825.1 Thiohalobacter sp. | reverse complement strand
ATCAGGGCATGCAGCAGGGCCAGCGGAATCGAGGCCGCCTCGTCCACGACCAGTACCGCCTCCGGCGCCATGCCCGCCTCCAGCAGCCGGTCCGGCGCCATGAAGTTCAGCCTCTGACCCACTGCCTCGGCCGTGGCGAGCAGGGTCGAGGCATGGCCTCTGGACGGGGCCGTGACGACCGGCTCCCGGCCTTCTCTCCGAAGCCGGGCCGCATGCAGTCCGAGCACGGTCGACTTGCCGCGACCGCGCGGGGCCAGCAGCAATGGATACGGGTCGTCCGCAGCACCGACCCTGTGCAGCTGGTCGAGTGCCGCCTTCTGATCCGGCGTGAGCCATGCCGCCCTGATGGCATGCAGGTCGGGTTCGGCCACCCGCGCGGGTTCCGGCAGCGCCTCTGCCCCCGGGCAGTGGCGGAAAACCCCCCTCTCTTCCAGCAGGCGCACCAGTCGTTCCAGGAAGCCCCGGCGCCCTGGACGGACACCCCAGGCATCGACTCGCGCCAGCATGGCGTCACCGAGCTGCAGCCACCGGCGAAGCGGCGGTGTGACGAGCACGAACACGCCCCCGCCCCGTACGGCTGCGCAGACACGCGCGAAGGCCTCGGGATCGAAGCCCGCGGTGGCGTCGAAGACGGCCACATCCAGGGTCCGGCCCAGGCAGTCGCGCCCTGCGCCGGGCTGCGCGGCCTCGATCCATGCCGTGCGCCAGCCAGCCAGGCGCTGGCTCTCGTACCAGAGGCGCACTTCGGTCTGGCGGGCCGGCTGCTCCGTTTCCAGGCGGACAGCCTGACGGAACAGTTCGCCGGGCACGGCTTCCGTCTCAACCATCGGTGATCAGGGGATCGGCCTGCGGCCGGGCCAGAGAATCACCCTGCCGCCCGGCCGGGACGGAAGCGGCTCCGGCACATGGATGGCGTGCCCCTGAACCCAGTCCACGCCCATCCGAACCAGGCGTTCACGGGTCATGGGCGTCTCGACGAACTCGGCAATGGTCTGCATGCCCATGACGTGGCCGATCTCGTTGATCGACCGGACCATGGCCTCGTCGATCCTGTCGTTGACCAGGTCGCGCACGAACATGCCGTCGATCTTGAGGAAGTCGACCGGCAGATTCTTCAGATAGCCGAACGAGGACATGCCGGACCCGAAATCGTCCAGTGCGAAACGACAGCCCATGTCCCGGCAGGCCTCGATGAATTCGCGCGCACGCGCCAGATCGGAGACGGCCACCGTCTCGGTGATCTCGAAGCACAGTCTGTCCGCGGGCACGCCGAACGTGCCGATTGCCTCTTTCACGTATTCCAGGAATGCGGGGTCGGCGACCGTGTGGCCGGACAGGTTGATGGCGCACATGGCGAACCCGTCCTGAGGCCAGGATGCGAGTCTTTCCAGGACATGCCAGAGCACCCACCGGTCGATACCAGGGGCGGAACCGAATCGTTCGGCCGCCGGCAGAAAGCTGCCCGGCGGAATCAGATTGCCGGACTCGTCCCGCATCCGCACGAGCACCTCGAAATGCAGGGCGTCGTCACGCTCATCGGCGGCCTCTGTCCGGGCGATCCGCTGCATGAAGAGCTCGAACCGGTCCTTTTCGAGTGCCTGCACGATGCGCGAGACCCACTGGACCTCGCCATAGTGACGCTGAGAATCCGCCTGGCTTCCCTGATAGAGATGGATCCGGTTGCGTCCGCTGTCCTTGGCGGCGTAGCAGGCCATGTCGGCTGCCGCCAGCACATCCCTGCGCGTCATCTCGGGACTGTCGATCACCACCATGCCG
>JALVEM010000473.1 GCA_027030825.1 Thiohalobacter sp. | reverse complement strand
GCTCATGGCCTGGGTAAGGCTGCGCTCCATTAACGGATTTCCCAGAGCCCTGGTGATATTCCGCGCTTCCTTCAACTTTTCTTCGGCAGCCCTGGCATTCGCAGTCCGGACAGCCGCGCTGGTCAGCACCTGTATCTGTGCCTGCCGAACATAATCGATCACTTCAGGATCCGTCCTTGCCTGACGATACACCTCCCGGTCATCCACATACTCGACGTAGATCACTTGTTCGTCCTGTTCCCGGCATCCCTCATACTCCCAGCTCAATTCTGCGACCAGCACTCGAAAGCGCCCCGCTGGCCGCGACGGCAGTTCGAGCTGCAACACAAAGGCTGTCGTGGCATCGCCACGCATGTTGCCCAGCAGATATTCCCCCTTTTTGCCCTCGATCTCGGCGAAGGGCACAACGCGCACCAATCGCTTGAGTTTCACTCCTTTTGATGTCCTGAGGCGCATGCGAACATCTCGAATCGCCTGATTCTTCGCGTGGATCAGATCGCCCTGGAGCTGATCACCGAAGAGATCCAGTGTCGTCAGGTGGTAATATCCGCCACGGGTCGCATCGGCCAACTGTGACAGCAGCTGCCATTGGTATTCCTCACCCACGCCAAAGGCGATCACCGACAGCTCCCGCTGTTGCAGCTGCTTCAGCGATCTCCCTTCCACGATTTCCTGGTCATGGACAATCCCGTCCGTGAAAATCACGATCTGCTGCTGCCCATGCCGCGCCTGGTCGAGGGCGGACAGCGCCTCGTCGAGACCGGTGGCCAGCCGGGTGCCCCCGCACGCCTGCATGCTGTCCACAGCCCGAGCGATGGCCAGCTTGTCCGAGATTGGCCCCTGATAGAGCCGGCGTGCATGGTTGTCGAAATCCACCAGAATCAGTTCATCCCCGGGGTCGAGCACGGCCTCGTCGATCAAGTGCCGAATCGCCTTGCGCACCTTCTCCAGCTTGCTTTCGCCGCCGCCGGCAGGATCGGACATGGAGCCGCTGGTATCCATTACCACCGCAAGTGACAGCGGCACCCGGGTGGGATGGATACCATGCTGGAAACGCAGCAAGACATTGTTGCCGACCGGATCGACCGTATTGGCCTGCACCACGGTTCGGGCAGGCCTGATCACTACATCTACCATCCGTTACTCCTGTTTTCTTGTGGACTGGACCAGAAACAGCAAGCCACCAAATCCGAGGGTATCGCCTGGCTGTACGGCACGACTCTCGCTTTCCAGCCGCTCGCCATTGAGGAAGGTTCCGCAACTGCTGCCCAGGTCACGCAACTGCCATGCGCCGTTTACAGCACTGAGAGTGGCATGCTGCCGCGAGACGGCATGGTCGGGAAAGGCGGAAAGATCGATATCCACTCGACTTCCTGAATCACCTCGACCCAGGCGGACCGTCGCATTGACCGTCCAGCTCGCCCCGGTCAGACGCCCCAGCCGCTTCTCCGCCAGCACGACGGGAGCGGGAAGCTCCATCCCATTCCCGGGTTCCGCGATATTGACGGAAGGCTCCTGAACAGATGCGAAATCCAGTCCGCATCCGGGACAATCCCCCCATTGATCCGGAATGACATCCGACTTGCAGATGGGACAGTGGCATTTGCTCATGGCGGGTCGTCCTCCTGTTTCGTTTTCTCGATCACCCTGTCGCTGCCCGCAAACAGGGCTTCGCGCCGACAACGCACGAGTACCGCTGTGGCATTGTCCTGCCCGTCGTGCTCCAGGGCATCCTGCAGCAGCTGACGAAGCGCCTCGTGAATGCTTTTCCCGGGTT
>JALVEM010000472.1 GCA_027030825.1 Thiohalobacter sp. | reverse complement strand
CATCGCGCTGACCGCCACCTCGATCGCCCTGCTGCCCGCGACCGGCTCGGCCTCGCCCGAAAGCGATCTGAAGGCATTCAGGGAGTATTATCAAAACCGCTTCCCGAACGTGCCGTTCGACGACTTCGCCAACGGCGTCTACGCCATCGACCAGGCATCCCGGGAACAGTGGGAGGCGATCGAGGAGTTCCCGCCCTACGAGATCGACATCGAGAAGGGCAAGGAGCTGTTCAACACGCCGTTCAAGAACGGCAAGACCTACGCCAGCTGTTTCCCGAACGAAGGCATCGGCATCCGCCAGAACTATCCCTACTTCGACACCGAGACCGGCAAGGTGGTGACCCTCGAATCCGCCATCAACGACTGCCGGGTGAAGAACGGCGAAAAGCCGCTGAAGTGGAAGAAGGGCAAGATCGCCCAGATCTCCGCCTACATGGCCTACACCTCGCGCGGCAAGCGGATCAACATCAAGATTCCGGACGACCCGCGGGCGCTGGAGGCCTACGAACGCGGCAAGTTCCACTTCTATGCCAAGCGCGGCCAGCTCAACATGGCCTGTGCGGACTGCCACATGTACAATGCCGGCAACCGCATCCGCGCCGACCTGCTCAGCCCGGCGCTCGGCCATGTGACCCACTTCCCGGTCTATCGCTCCAAGTGGGGCGAGCTCGGTACCCTGCATCGCCGTTACGGCGGCTGCAACAAGCAGGTGCGCGCCAAGCCGTTCAAGGCTCAGAGCGACGAATACCGGGCGCTGGAGTATTTCCACACCTACATGAGCAACGGTCTGCCGGTCAACGGTCCCGGCGCTCGCAAGTAAGATCCCGGTTCGAAAAAGGCCCGGCTCCGTCCGGGCCTTTTTCTTTTTTGGACCGGCACGGAATAGACCGGCAACACAGGACGTCATCAGAAAAACCCCGAGCGGACAGGTCCAGGCACGAGGCCCGTCCGATCCAACCGAACGGAGAACCCCGACAGTGAGCCTGACACGCAGAGAATTCATCCAGATACTCGCAGCGGCCAGCGCCGCGGGCTTCACCCTTCCCGTGAGCGGCAAGCAGACCGGCAGCCACCGGCTGCCCGGCTTTTCCGTCGACCGCTACGAGATTCCCCGCTTCGGCAATGTCTCCATCCTCCACTACACGGACTGCCACGCCCAGCTCATGCCGGTCTATTTCCGCGAGCCGCACATCAATCTGGGCGTTGGCGACATGAAGGGTCGTCCGCCGCACATCGTGGGCAGGAAGTTCCTCGAGTTCTACGGCATCCGACCGGGAACGCCCGAGGCCTATGCCTTCACCTACCTCGATTTCGTGGAGGCCGCCCGCAAGTACGGCAAGGTCGGCGGTTTCGCCCATCTGGCCACCCTCGTGAAGAAGATGCGCGAGCAGCGCCCCGGCGCGGTGCTGCTCGACGGCGGCGACACCTGGCAGGGCTCGGCCACCTCGCTGTGGACCAATGCCCAGGACATGGTCGATGCACAGAAACTGCTGGGCGTGGACATCATGACGCCCCACTGGGAGATGACCTTCGGCGCCGACCGGGTCCGGGAGATCGTCGAGAAGGATTTCGCCGACAGGATCGACTTCGTTGCCCAGAACATCGTGGACAACGAGTGGGAGGAGCTGGTCTTCAAGCCCTATGTCATCCGCGAGATCAACGGCGTGCCCGTCGCCTTCATCGGCCAGGCCTTCCCCTACACGCCGATCGCGAATCCGCGTTACATGATCCCGGACTGGAGCTTCGGTATCCGCGACGACCACATGCAGGAGATGGTCGACGAGGCCCGTGGCAAGGGCGCGCAGGTCGTCATCGTGCTGTCGCACAACGGCATGGACGTGGACCTCAAGATGGCCAGCCGCGTGCGCGGCATCGACGCCATCATGGGCGGCCACACCCACGACGCCGTGCCCCGCCCCGTGCTGGTGAAGAACGCGGGCGGCAAGACCATCGTCACCAATGCCGGCTCCAACGGCAAGTTCCTCTCGGTGCTCGACCTCGACGTCCGGGACGGAAAGCTGCGCGACTTCCGCTACCATCTGGTGCCGGTCTTCTCCAACCTGCTCGAGCCCGATCCCGAGATGGCCGCCCACATCGAGAAGGTGCGCGCGCCCTTCAAGGACAAGCTGGAAGAGAAGCTGGCGGTCACCGATTCGCTGCTCTATCGCCGCGGCAATTTCAACGGCACCTTCGACCAGCTGATCTGCCAGGCGCTGATGGACGAGCTGGGCGCCGAGATCGCCTTCTCGCCCGGTTTCCGCTGGGGCACCACCCTGCTGCCCGGGGATACCATTACCTTCGAGGACCTGATGACCCAGACGGCCATCACCTATCCTTCCACGACGGTCAACAACATGACCGGCGCCCGCATCAAGGAGATCCTCGAGGACGTGGCCGACAACCTGTTCAATAAGGACCCCTATTATCAGCAGGGCGGCGACATGGTGCGCGTGGGCGGACTGAAGTACACCATGGATCCCACGGCCGACATCGGTCACCGGATCCGCGACATGGAACTCGACGGCAAGCCGATCGATCCGAAGAAGACCTATGCGGTGGCCGGGTGGGCCAATGTCAGCATGCCGCTGGACACGCGACCGATCTGGGACGTGGTCGCCAGCTGGCTGCGCGACCGGAAGGTCGTCACCGTCAAGGAGGTGAACACGCCCCGACTGCTGAACGTCGAAGGGAATCCGGGCATCGAACTTCCCTGAGGCGATTCGAAGCAGGCGCGTCGGAGCGCGAGGCCCGTCCGCGGGCTTCGCGCCCGTTCTTCCATGACCCGCTCAGTCCCACACCGCCAGCGCCCTGTTGTCCATCGCGTCGGGATGTGCCTGCCTGAAGGTGACCTTGCGCTCGATGGCGTCCAGCAGGGCCGCGGTGAAATTCACGCCTTCGAAATGTTCCGCCGCCGGCAGACCACCCGGCGTCTGGACGTTCACTTCCATGATCCGGTCACCGACCACGTCGAGGCCGGCGAAGAAGATGCCGTCCCGGCGCAGGCGCTCGCCGGTCGCCTCCGCCGCGGCGAGCAGCCGGTCGGTCACCTGGGCTTTCACCGCGATCGCGCCCGCGGTCAGATTGCTGCGGATGTCGGCATCGCCGACCCGGCGCTGCCGATGCAACGCCGCCAGCCGACCCTTCACCATGAAAGGCCGGCCGTTCAGCATGAAGACCCGGGTATCGCCGTGCACCGCGTCCGGCAGGTATTCCTGCACGATGAAATAGTGGTCCCGTGAGACCGCCTCCATCATCTGGTTGACGTTCGGAGTGTCGTGCGGTCGCACCAGAAAGACGTTGCGGCCACCCGAGCCGGCAAGCGGCTTGATCACGGCGTACCCCCCCTGCTCGGCGATGAAGTCTCGCGCTTCTTCGAAGTCCCGGGTGACGAGCGTGCGTGGCCGGATCGATTCCGGAAAATATTCCAGATAGAGCTTGGTCAGGCCCAGATCGAGCCCGTCCGGATCGTTCAGCACCAGCACGCCCGAACGCCGCACGAGGCGGGAAAAATGGATGGCGGCCATGCGGGCCCAGGGGCGGCAATGGATCTCGATACTGGGATCGCTGCGCGGCAGCAGCACGTCGAGCCCGTGCAGATCGATCTCGCGGCGGCGGGGCAAGGCCTGCACCTCGGCGAGAAAGGCGCGCTCGGAGCGACGCCGGCGCACCGGCACCGGCCAGGCGTGGGCATACACGTGATCGTCCGGGCGCAGGGCGAAGGCGTCGAGGTCGATGTAGTACACCTCGTGGCCGCGCGCGGCAGCCAGCATGGCCAGCCGGGTCGTGGTGTAGCCCGGATCCTCGGTGCGGATGTCGTTCACGATGATGCCGATGCGCACCTGTTCGCCTCCCGTGCCAGGTCCGTCAGACTCATGCCCGTCTGCAGACGGGCCAGCCGCTGCTGCGCCTCCGCCTGTTCGAGAAACCGCGGCAGCAGGGCCGGCGGCTCGATCAGGTTGCGCCACCGCAGTTCTTCCACCAGGGGCAGGAATTCCAGCGACACCTTGCCCACATAGAGAATCTCCAGAGACAGGCCCTCGCCCAGACGTTCGAGCAGGGCCTGCAGCCCCCGGAGATAGATCGCATCCTTCACGTAGCCCCCGCCACGGAAGGTGCGCATGGCCGTCATGAAGGCGGCGCGCGCGCCGAAACCGCGTTCCCGGTGCAGATGGCGGAACACCTCCACGAAATCGGCGCCCTCGCAGGCCATGTGCACGGCGATCACGCGCCCGGCGAGCTGCCGCAGGCGCCCCGGATCGAGCTGCCCCACCAGGTATTCCGCGAGCACGGCCAGCCCTTCCTGCAGGGGCTCGTAGCCCGCCATTCCGGCCCGCAGCTCGCGGAACGGCTGGCGGCCGCCGTTGTGCCAGGTGAGCGCATGGGTGCCGATCTCGTGCGCCAGCGCCGCCTCGACGCGGCGGGCGGCAACCCGTGCGTCGGCGCCGACGAGAAAATCGCCGTGCGAGACCAGGATCCCCGCCACGTCCTCGCGCACCTCCACCCGGGTGGCGAAGTCGGGCGCCAGCGTCCGGTAGCGGGCCACCTCCTCGCGGGCCCGATCCGCAAGCGCCCGGGCATCGAGAGACTCCTGGTGTTCCCTCTCATCCCCCTGCCCTGCCTTCAGGATCTCGAACAGCCGCTCGGCCGCCTCCCGGAGCTCGGGCTCGACGTCGCCGAACAGTTGCCTGCTGCCGAGCAGGAATCGCGGCGTGCCACGGTCACTCAGCAGCGTGATCTGCCGGTCCAGCTCGTCACGCTTGGCGGCGAACATCTCGTGGAGCGCCGGGTCTTCCAGCGTCTCGAGGGGAATGGCAAACAGCCGGCGCTTGAGGAGGTCGGGATCGGCGGTGCGTGGCCGGTAGAGAAACTCCGGCGGACGGGAATGGCCGGAATCCCTGAAGGCCAACCACGCGGCCTCGGCATTGACCGGCGTGACATGGAGTAGCAGGTCGAAATGTTCGCCGATCTCCGCGAGTTCGGCGTCGATCTCGAAGGCGACCTCGGGAATCCGCTGCGGGCCGAGTTCGTGATAGTGCGCCGGCCGATGGCTGGTGCAGGCGTGCGCGAAGGCATGGAAGGCCCGCCGCAGCGCGATGTCCAGCCGGCGCCGAAAGGTCCGGTGGGCAAAGACGTGGATCTCCCCGCCTTCGGGATCCCGATACACCGGATCGACCGCCAGTCCCAGGCAGGTGCAGCCGCAGGCCCCGGCCTGTTCGTCCGAGAGCAGGGGCGACAGCCCCGGCGGTGCGATTTCCAACTCGTAGCACAGCCGGACTTCGGGCGAGCGCCCCCGCAGGCGTACCTTGAGCAGAGCCTCTTCCAGTGCCTCGAGCACCGGATTCGGCGTCCCGTGCGCAGGGGCGTGGATCTCGAACCCTGGGCGCGGGAGGGCCGCCTTGCCCAGCGGTTCCGTCCACAGCTCCAGCAACAGCCAGCCGCCGAAGCGCGCCTCGAGCCAGCGCCCCAGGCTGCAGAGCAGTTCCGAGACCCCGAGGTCGGTCGGAACGACGAGCCAGGCAGCCTGACTGCTCACCAGGGCGCGACGATCGGCCTCGGGCGCCCTGCCCTGCCAGCGATACACGCACAGAAAGGGGACGGGCCGGTCGATGTGGAGCCGGCCCGAGTCGCCCAGCGCCAGATCCACCGGCAGGCCGGCCTCGAGGCGTTCAATGATCTCCTGTTCCATGGGCATCCGTCTCCCGTTCGGCGCCGCAACCCGGGAGCGTGGGCAGCACCGCCATCAGGCCCGGCAGGGTCGATTCCAGGGCCCGCCTGAGTTCCTCGAGTCGCTCCACATCGGCCACCCCCGTCCACTCGTCCATGAAGATCTTCTTGAACTCGATGGCCAGCACGCAGGCCGAATCCGGGAAGCGTCGATGGATCCACTGCGCCAGCTGCCGTCCGCGAAACTTGACGTTCTCGCGCACGTCCAGATGCCGGCCCATGAAATCGTAGGCGCGCAGATCGCGCACGAAACGCTCGACCACCGGCCCGCAGCGCCTGCGATCCATGGACCCCGTGCCCACGTTGACGTCCGGATTCATGCGCGGATCGTCCGGCGGCGCATGCGGTCCCCTGCGGCGGTGGTTGTAGCTGTGGATGTCGAACACGACGAAGCAGCCGTGACGCTGCTCCAGCAGGCGCAGTACCCGTTCGAGTTCGGCATAGAAACGGTCGTATTCATCGAGCGAGCGTTCAATCTCGGTCTCCGGCAGGGGGCGCTTCCACAGATGCAGCCCCCAGGCCATCTCCGGCCGGGTGTAGACCGCCTCTTCGCGCGGACGGTTGACATCGACCTCGAAGCGCGAACGACGGAAGACGATCCAGGAGGGGACCACCTTGACGAGGAAGTCGGTATAGGGATCCTCTTCACGGGCGCGGGTCGCCTCGTCCAGGGCGAGAAAGGGCAGGAGCTCCCGTCGCACTTCGTGTCCGGCATGAATGGCCGTGGCGATCACCGGCCCGTCGCCGATGCGCTCCACCAGCAGGTCTTCCTGTCGAATGTCGGCTGACTCGCTCATGGCAGGAGATCGGTCCCATTTCTCACTTCATGCGGCCTCTCCACCCGGCTTGCAAGAGGATCGGGGCAGCAGCCGCTCGACATGCGCAAGCACGCACTCGCGGGCGCCCCGGTTGGCCGCCACCACGGCGGCACCCTGTTCGCCCCGCCGATTCCGTTCGGCCGGATCGCCGAACCAGTCGATCACGCGGGAGGCCAGCCCGCGGGCGGAGGCGACCGTCTCGGCCGCCCCGGCCTCGAGCAGCAGATCGCGCACGTGCTCGGCGTTCTCCATGTGCGGCCCGAACAGGCAGGGCACGCCCAGCGCGGCGGCCTCCAGGGGGTTGTGGCCGCCGGCCGGCACCAGGCTGCCGCCGATGAAGGCCACGTCGGCGGTACCGTAGAGCAGCTGCAGCTCGCCCATGGTGTCGACCAGATACACCGGGATCGCGCCGCCCACGCCCTGCCCCGAACTGCGGCGGACGAAGGGCAGCCCCCGCTGCCCGACCAGGGCCGCCACTTCGTCGAACCGTTCCGGATGCCGTGGGACGAGCACCAGCAGCGCATCGGAGAAACGGGTCCGGACCTGCGCGAAGGCCTCCAGCACCACCGACTCCTCGCCCGCATGGGTGCTGGCCGCCAGCAGTACCGGACGCTGGACGCCCCACTGGGCACGCACGGCCTCGGCCTGTTCGCGCACACTGGCAGGCACCTCGAGATCGAACTTGGTATTGCCGCACACCCGGACACGCTCGGGGGGCGCGCCCAGCGCAACGAACCGGTCCCGGTCGACCTCGGTCTGGGTCGCGATTCCGGTGACATCCGCCAGGGTCTCG
>JALVEM010000471.1 GCA_027030825.1 Thiohalobacter sp. | reverse complement strand
CACGTCCAGCCCCAATACGATCAGCATGACGCCCACGGCCAGCTCCAGGCCATTGGCCAGCCTTTCGGGCATCACGGCATCCATCAGCAGCACGACCGAGCCGAACAGGAACAGGGTCAGGGTATGCCCCAGGCCCCAGACGGCACCCTGCAGCACCGTATCTCCGATGCCCTGGCTGCGCGTGGCCAGAGAGGCCACCGCGGCCACATGATCCGTTTCCAGGGCATGGCGCATGCCCAGCAGAAAGCCCAGTGTCAGCAAGCCCAGATGCATCGTTTCCTCCTGAAAAAACCGTTGCGAAACCCGCTGCGGTGTTGCGTGCTGCACGCGGCGTGTTTCAACAGCCCGCCAGATCCGTATCCGGTTCCGGTTCCCGGCGTTCCCGCACGCCGCCACTCCACCAGATCCGGCAGGCCCCCTCGTCGGAGACCATGCAGGGACCGACCGGTGTGCGTAGCGTGCAGGGCCTCCCATAGATCCGGCACTGGTTCGGGTAGATCTGTCCCAGCACAACCCGCGCGCAATCACAGCCTTGGGGCATCCGGCCGATCCGCTTGCGGGAGGGGTCGGCATGGGACGGAAAACGCGCCCGCGCATCGGCATCGGCCAGGTGGGGCCGCAGCCGGTAACCGGAAGCCGGGATGGTGCCCACACCCCGCCAGTCGGCATCCGTCACCTCGAAGGCGGCCCGCAACTGCGCCTGCGCGGTGCGGTTGCCGCCGGGGTGCACGACTTCCCGGTAGCAGTTGTCCAGGAAGCGCCGGTCCTCCACCCACTGGCGCAGGACCGAATAGAAGGCGGCCAGCAGAGAGACCGGCGTGAAGCCGGCGACGGCCACCGGCAGGCCGTGTTTGTCGACCACGAACGCCCATTCCTCCGCCCCCATCACGGCCGAGACATGCCCGGGCGCGATCAGGGCATCGAATCCGGGCCGGCCCGAGTCGAGCAGCATGGCCACGGCCGGCCAGGTCAGGCGCCCGGAGAGCAGCAGGGAGAGATTGTCCGGGATGCCCTCGCAGAGCATGGCGGCCACCGGGGCCATGGTGGTCTCGAAACCGGCGGCGAAGAACACCACCTGGCGATCGGGCGTCTCCTCGGCGATGCGCACCGCTTCCCGCGGCGAGGCGATGGGCCGCACGTCGGCCCCGGCCGCCTTCGCCTGCTCCAGGGTGCGGATCTCGCGACGCGGCAGGTTGACGGGCACCCGCAGCATGTCGCCGAAGGCCACCAGCACCACATCCTCGTGCAGAGCCAGCTGGATGGCCTCGTAGACATCCTCCTCGGGACAGATGCACACCGGGCAGCCGGGACCGGGGATGAGCTCGATGCCTTGCGGCAGGGCACTACGGAGGCCGGCCATGGTGATGGCGCGCTCGTGCCCGCCGCAGACGTTCATGATGCGGATGCGCGGCGGCAGATCCAGCGCCCGGATGCGATCCAGCCAGAAGGCGGCGTCGGCGCCGGCGCCGCCCATGTCAGCGTTCGCCTTCCGCCGCATGGAGTGCGGCCCCGTCGGGCTGGATCGCCGGGCGGCGGCTGGTGCCTGCCGCCTGCCGCGCAAGCAGGCTGTCACGCGCTTCCCGGAGCCAGTCGAGCCAGTCGGCCATGCCTTCGCCATTCCGCGAGGACAGCGTCAGAAAGTGGGCCTCGCTGGCCAGCTCGCGCAGGCGGCGTTCGGCGCGCTGCGGGCCGAATTCCGGCAGATGCGGGAGCAGATCGGCCTTGGTAAGCAGCACCAGGTCCGCGGCCCGGAACATGACCGGATACTTGGCCGGCTTGTCGTCGCC
>JALVEM010000470.1 GCA_027030825.1 Thiohalobacter sp. | reverse complement strand
TCCAGGCTGTGTTCGATCGCGCTCATCTTCCGGCATGCCCGCGCGCTTCTAGCCTGCCGCGCCGGCCTGTATACTCCCGGCCCATGAAATTTTCACGATACCTCGCCCGCCTTCTGCTGCTGACCTTGCTCGGCGTCGCCATCGCCGGCTGCTCGCTCCTGCCCGAGGAGATCGACGAGACCAAGGGCTGGTCCGCACAGAAACTCTATTCGAAGGCGCGGGAGAACCTGATGGAAGGCAACTACGAACGCGCCATCGAACTCTACGAGAAACTGGAGGCGCGCTATCCGTTCGGCAGGTTCGCCCAGCAGGCCCTGCTCGAGTCGGCCTATGCCTACTACAAGTACGACGAACCCGAATCGGCCATCGCCACGCTGGAGCGGTTCATCCGCACCTACCCGCGGCACCCCCACCTGGACTATGCCTATTACCTGAAGGGGCTGGTGAACTTCACGCGCGGTCGCAGCTTCATCGACAAGTACCTGCCCGTGGATCCCTCGCAGCGTGATGCCGGCGCCGCCCGGCAGTCGTTCTTCGACTTTCGCGAAGTCGTCGAGCGATTTCCCAACAGCCGCTACGCGGCGGACGCCCGCAAGCGGATGCTGTTCCTGCGCAACCTGATCGCGAAATACGAACTGCACGTGGCCGACTACTACATGCGCCGTGGCGCCTACGTGGCCGCGGCAAACCGTGCGCGCAACATCGTCGAGCGCTTTCAGCGCACGCCCGCCGTCCCCGACGCCCTGAAGCTGCTCGCCGAGGCCTACCGGCGGCTGGGGCTCGATGACCTGGCCGCCGACGCCGAGCGGGTGTGGCGGCACAATTACGGCACATCGGCCGACCGCTGATCCGGGGCGGCAGCCGGTCCGCTCCGATTCCGGCGCAATGTGCAGACTACAGCGCCGCTTCGTTCTCCTCGCCGGTGCGGATGCGAACGACGCGTTCCACCGGGGTCACGAAGATCTTGCCATCGCCGATCTTGCCGGTGGAGGCCGACTTCACGATCGCATCCACCACGGCCTCGGCCTTGTCTTCCGTCACCACGACCTCGATCTTGGTCTTGGGCAGGAAGTCCACGACATATTCCGCTCCGCGATAGAGTTCCGTGTGACCCTTCTGGCGCCCGAATCCCTTGACCTCGGTGGTGGTCATGCCGGTGATGCCGAGCTCGGCCAGCGCCTCGCGCACGTCGTCGAGCTTGAAGGGCTTGATGATGGCTTCGATCTTCTTCATTTCCGTGTCGTCCTCCGTGCAATCCAGCGAGAAAGATACCCGATCGAACGGCACCGTGGAACCGGTGTCACACGTCGAAAGTGTCACGCAGCTGGGTTTCGAGATAGCCCGAGGTGATGGGATAGCGCCGGTCGCGACCGAAGGCGCGGCGCGAGATGCGCACGCCGGGCGGCGCCTGGCGCCGTTTGTATTCGTTGCGGTCCACCATCCAGACCACCCGCCGCACGGTCGCCTCGTCGAAACCTTCCGCGATGATCTCGCCGATGCTCCGGTCCTGTTCCACGTAGCGTTCGAGGATGGCGTCGAGGATCTCGTAGGGCGGCAGGGTATCCTGATCGGTCTGCCCGGGCGCCAGTTCCGCCGAAGGCGGGCGCTCGATGACCCGGCGCGGAATGACCTCGCCCGCCGTGCGGTTGATGTGCTCGGCGAGTGCATAGACCCGGGTCTTGAACAGGTCCTTGATGGGCGCGAAGCCGCCGGCCATGTCCCCGTAGAGCGTGGCATAGCCCACGGCCATCTCGCTCTTGTTGCCGGTGGTGAGCACGATGCGCCCGGTC
>JALVEM010000469.1 GCA_027030825.1 Thiohalobacter sp. | reverse complement strand
TTTCCTTTGCAGCGCCATGTATGCCGCGTAAGCAGACAATTGATAATCCCAGGGCCCTCTGTTTCCCTTGGATACATCCGGACTGCCGCCATCGTGTTCAACATCTATCATGGCGCCGGAGTGCAGACACTGATATGCTGCCATCGCAGCTTGCAGACATGGCTCGCTGGCCAGATCCCCGTCCGGAGCAGGAAGCTGGTCTCTGACGAAGGCTCTCAGTGCCGCTGCCTCTGCAGCACGACCGGACCACACGTAATATTGCATGAGCCTGTTGACCAAAACAGGAATCTGCGGCCATTCGCGCCAGATCTGTACAACTGCCGCGAGTTCCCGTGCCAGGCCTGGCAACCGCCGGTCCGAAGGATGCCGCAGCAAAAGAGCCATGAGCAGACTCACCTTGGCCTGCAACATTGCTTCAAAGGTGCTTCCGCCGAATGCAGCGGGCAGATCGTCGAAAGCCCGAATCCAGCAATCCAGTTCACGGTAGTCCCTGCCTTCGTAGATCAGGCATTCCACCGCACCACTCCAGGCGAGGTAGACACCGGTCACCTTGTTTGCACGACAGCACTCTGCCAGCATCCCCATGAAACAGGCGTAGGCGCTTGCCGGATCCCGCCATGCCGGCTCGAAAAGGGTTGCGAAATTCGCCCATGGCTCCAGGTCCATGTCCCCACCAGCAATCTGTATCGCCCCTTCACGCACCCGATCACGATCCGGCATGTCCGTCGTCAACCAGGGAGTGGCAGCCGGAACGTCGGCCACGGTTCCTTCCATGGGCAGCACTGTGCTGGAGAGCAGGACCGGCCCGGGGTCGATACTGGGAGCGGACTGTGAGATCAGGGGGCCTACGAACATGATGGACCATCCTTTTCCTGCGAGCATGCCGGCCTTGAAAAGACATTAGCGATGATTTCTCCTGTAGCCGCATGCATCGTGCCGTTTCCGTCTTTCCGTGTTCATCCCTGGATCGGCATCAATTATCCGGAAGGAGGATGCATCCATCGATGCCCGGGGCGATGTATGCGATGGATGGCAGGAAGGCTTTTGAATGGACGCTGTAACGGTCGAAGGCAACAGCCCGAATCGGGGCTGCCGTTTGGTCATACCCTCCCTGTTCCCCCTTGGCGAACACGTACGAAACGTATGCTCGTACCCTTGTACTGCGTACTGCCGCCGGACAGGCCACGTCCTCCGTTACATACCCGTCCCGACGAAGGCGGATTCGGGTCAATCATCGGAAGACACGCTCCGCATCGTCAGAATTCAGCAGATGTCATGCCACTGACTGATTTCTGTTTTGCGATCAGCAGGTTGCTACCTGCCAAAAATCGATGATACCGGCCTGCATCATCGTGTTGTAAAAATACGTGACAGTCGGTATATCCATTACGTTTAAGCAACCAACTGATATTCCTGATTTTTTCCATGCCATCCTCCATGTGCTTCCACAGTCACTGGAGATGCGCCTGATGCTGCCGACGCTTTTACCCATTCACCGGATATCCAGAAATACTTCAACAATTCAGCCACTTGGCTCTATCCACCATCATTCCGAGCATGTCAAATATCTGGACATCGGTTGCTTTGCAACTCGCCCATGAAGACCATGCGTTCCCGTGTCTGCCGACGGCTGGCGGCAGCCGGCCGCACATGCGCTCGGAACAGCGCATTCTCGTTGATGCATGGGCTGGTGGTTTCTCTGGATTCCGGATCGGTGCTGCACACCGTCCGGAATGACTGTCATGGGGAAATAGCCACGGAAGCACACGGAAGTTGAGTGAGGAGTGAGGGGTGAG
>JALVEM010000468.1 GCA_027030825.1 Thiohalobacter sp. | reverse complement strand
GCCGTTACTTTTTCCGGCCATTTTGTGCTCCTGAACGATATTGGGGCAGGTGCAATGGGAAATATTTGCAATCTAGACGGTATCATGCGTCCAGTCTGGCAGGCAGGCAAGCACGAGTGGAACGGGCGGATGCAACCTTCCGCGTTCAGATGCAGGGCACGTCCTGGGTGCCGGGCTAGGGACCGGTTGACCCCCGCCCCAAACCGGGTAAAATTCGAATTTCCTGATGCTTCAGGCGCGTAGCTCAGTTGGTTAGAGCACCACCTTGACATGGTGGGGGTCGGTGGTTCGAGTCCACTCGCGCCTACCAGTTTCCGGGGCCGGAGCAAGCAATGTCCGGCCCCATCATATATATGATGCAGCCCAAGTGGCCTCTCGTAGCGGTCACCACTGGAGATTCGAGCCATGCCCACCATCACCCTTCCCGACGGTTCCCGGCGACACTACGACCATCCGGTCACCGTGGCAGAGATCGCGGCGGACATCGGTCCGGGGCTGGCGCGCGCGGCACTGGCCGGCCGCGTCAACGGCCAGCTTGTGGACCTCTCGCGCGAGATTCACGAGGATGCCGAGGTCAGCATCGTCACCGAGAAGGACGAGGCCGACGCCCTGGAGCTCATCCGTCACGATGCGGCGCACGTGATGGCGCAGGCGGTGCAGGAGCTCTATCCCGGCACCCAGGTGACCATCGGACCGACCATCGAGGACGGCTTCTACTACGACTTCGCCCGCGACGAGCCCTTCACGCCGGAGGATCTGGAGAAGATCGAGGCGCGCATGCACGAGATCGTCAAGCGCGACCTGCCGATCCGCCGCGAGGTCTGGGACCGCGAGGAGGCCATCGGCCTGTTCGACAGCATCGGCGAGAAATACAAGGTCGAGATCATCCAGGATCTGCCCGAGGACGAGGAGATCACCATCTACCGTCAGGGCGAGTGGTTCGACCTGTGCCGCGGCCCGCATCTGCCGAGCACCGGCCGGCTGGGCAACGCCTTCAAGCTGATGAAGGTGGCCGGGGCCTACTGGCGCGGCGACCCCAGGAACCCGATGCTGCAGCGCATCTACGGCACCGCCTGGCGCAACAGGAAAGAATTGAAGGCCTACCTCAGGCGCCTGGAGGAGGCGGAGAAGCGCGACCACCGCCGCATCGGCAAGCAGCTCGACCTCTTCCATACCCAGGAAGAGGCGCCGGGCATGGTGTTCTGGCACGACCGCGGCTGGACCATCTACCTCACCATCCAGGAATACATCCGGGGCAAGCTGCGCGAGCACGGCTACCAGGAGGTCCACACCCCCGAGATCATCGACCGGGTGCTGTGGGAGAAGTCCGGGCACTGGGAGAAGTTCCACGAGAACATGTTCGTGACCCACTCCGAGAACCGGGACTACGCCATCAAGCCGATGAACTGCCCGGCGCACATCCAGATCTACAACCGCGGCCTGCGCAGCTATCGCGACCTGCCGCTGCGGCTCGCCGAGTTCGGCTCCTGCCACCGCAACGAGCCCTCGGGCACGCTCCACGGGCTGATGCGGGTGCGCAATTTCGTGCAGGACGACGCTCACATCTTCTGCACCGAGGAGCAGATCCTCTCGGAGGTCGAGGCCTTCATCGACCTGCTGTTCGAGGTCTACCGCGACTTCGGATTCGACGAGGTGCTGGTCAAGCTCTCGACCCGGCCCGAGCAGCGGGTCGGCGACGATGCCCTCTGGGACAAGGCCGAGAAGGCGCTGGAGGATGCCCTCGAGCACAAGGGGCTGGACTGGGAACTGCAGCCTGGGGAGGGGGCCTTCTACGGGCCCA
>JALVEM010000467.1 GCA_027030825.1 Thiohalobacter sp. | reverse complement strand
AGGATGCCAGTCAGGTCCAGCACGCCGTAGTCGTGGACGTCGCGGATGGTGTGTCGGCCCACCTGATACCAGCCCGGTCGTGTGTCGATCGTCGTCTCGGGCCGGAAGCGGCCGCTCATGAGGGCCGCGGCGATGGTGAAGGGCTTCATGGTCGAACCGGGTTCGAAGACATCGGTGAGCGCGCGGTTGCGCAGGGCGGCCCGGCGCAGGCGACGCCGATTGTTGGGGTTCCACGACGGCTGATTGACCATGGCGAGCACCTCGCCGCTGCGGGCATCCAGCACCACGGCGCTCCCCGCCTGCGCCCCGTGCTTCCTGACGGCGGCCTTGAGCGCCCGATAGGCGAGATACTGGATGCGCAGATCGAGCGCCAGCTGCAGCGGACGACCGGGACGCGGCGCCCGGATCAGTTCCAGCTCGTCGATGATGCGATGACGCCCGTCCTTGACCACCCGTTTCCTGCCGGGTTCCCCGCGCAGCCAGGCGTCGTGGGCCAGTTCGATGCCTTCCCTGCCGACGTCGTCGATGTCCGTGAAACCGACCACATGGGCGGCCACCTCGCCCGCGGGATAGTAGCGGTGGTATTCGCGCATCAGCGCCACGCCCGGGGCGGCCAGCTCGCGGACCCGGGCCGCCACGTCCGGCGTGACGTGACGACGCAGGTAGATGAACTCGCGGCCCCGGGTGGCGGCGAGACGCCGCGCCAGGGCATCCACCTTCATGCCCAGTGCTGCAGCGAGCGGCCCCCATGTCTCGCGCGCTCCGGCGAGCACCGAGGGATTCGCCCAGACCGTATCCACGGGCGTGCTCAGCGCCAGCGGCTCGCCGCGCCGGTCGCGGATGGCGCCACGGTGCGCCGGCACCTCGACCACCCGCAGATGACGCGCCGTGGCCTGGTTCTCCAGGAAGTCGTGGCGCAGGACCTGCAGATCCACCGCCCGCGCCAGGAGCGCCAGGAAGGCCAGCAGGAACAGGCCATACAGCAGCCCGGCCCGCCAGTTCCGGGCCCCGGTCGCCTGCCTGTGGACATGCTTGCTCATGGTTTCACGATCACCGTCTCTTCCGGCCCCGGCACATGCATGTGGAGCTGCTGCCTCGCCACCTGCTCCACCCTGCCCGGTGCGGCCAGCGCCGCCTGCTCGAGCTGGAGCCGGCCCCATTCGATCTCCAGCGCGTCGCGGGTGCGCTCCAGCCCCTGCAGTTCCACGAACAGCACGCGGCTGCGATAGCGCGACCAGACCACGCCGATGGCGCTGGCCACGGCGGCGAGAAGGAGCACCATCGTCAGCGCGCCCCTCATGCCGCCACCCGCTCGGCCACTCTCAGGATGGCGCTGCGCGCCCGCGGATTGGCGAGCACCTCCTCCCGGGAGGGTTTCACCGCCTTGCCGACCAGTCTCAGGCGACCTGCCGGCCGGGGGCCGGCCACGGGCAGCCCCGGGGGCAGCTCGGGACCCCGCGATTCGCGCCGGAAGAACCGCTTCACGATCCTGTCCTCCAGCGAATGAAAACTGATCACCGCCACCCGGCCAGCCGGCGCCAGCACGTCCACGGCCGCCGCCAGCCCCGCCTCCAGCGCCTCGAGCTCGCCGTTGACCTGGATCCGGATCGCCTGGAAGGTCCGGGTCGCCGGGTGCTTGCCCGGTTCGCGGCCGGGCACCACCTCGGCCACCAGCTCGGCCAGCTCGCGTGTGGTGCGCAGGGGCCGCGTCCGGCGACGTTCCACGATGGCCCGGGCGATGCGCCGCGCATGGCGCTCCTCGCCATAGTCCTTCAGGACACGGGCGATCTCGCCTTCCGGTG
>JALVEM010000466.1 GCA_027030825.1 Thiohalobacter sp. | reverse complement strand
AGGGGACGAGCATCAGAAAGGCATAGAGCCGGCGCATGGCCCCGCGGCCGAACAGGACGGCCAGGGTTCGGCGCCCGGTGCGTGCGTCGCTGTCCAGATCGCGTGTGTTGTTGACCACCAGCACGGCGGCGGCCGGCAGGCCGACGACGAACCCGGCCAGCAGGATTTCCAGTGTGAAAACCCGGCCCTGCAGCCAGGCGCTGCCGCCCACGGCGGCCAGGCCGAAGAAGAACAGCACGAACAGCTCGCCCGTGGCGCTGCGGGCAATCGGCCAGGGGCCGGCGGAGTACAGCCAGCCGGCGGTGAGCGAGGCCAGGCCGATCGCGACGATCGGCCAGCCGCCCACGGCCGCCAGCCCGATCCCGATCACGAACGCGGCCAGGAAAGTCCCGGCCGCGGCCCGCCGCACCGCACCGGCATCGAGCCAGCCCATGGCCACGGCCCGTGGCGGCCCCAGCCGGTGCGCGGGATCGTCCGTGCCCTGCCCGGCATCGGCCGCATCGTTCCAGAGGTTGGTGCCGATCTGGATCAGGAGCGCCGCGGCCAGGGTGGCGAGAAACACCGGCCACGAGAAACGGCCGCCCTGCGCCCAGCCCAGGACGGACCCCGTCACCACCGGGGTGACCGCCAGCGGCAGGGTCCTGGGGCGGGCGGCAAGCAGCCAGGCCTGAAGGGGCGTCATCTCAGGGACGGCGACGGAAGCGGGAGAAGTCCGGCGGCCGCTTCTCCAGAAAGGCATCGCGCCCCTCCTTCGCCTCGTCGGTCATGTAGAAGAAGGCCGTGCAGTTGCCCGCCAGTTCCTGAATGCCGGCCAACCCGTCGGTGTCGGCGTTGAAGGCCGCCTTGAGCGCGCGCAGGGCGCTCGGGCTCATGCGCAGCATCTCGCGGCACCAGGCCAGGGTTTCCTCCTCGAGCCGCTCGAGCGGCACCACTGCGTTGACCAGTCCCATCCGCAGGGCCTCCTCGGCGTCGTACTGGCGGCACAGGAACCAGATCTCCTTGGCCTTCTTGAGCCCCACGGTGCGCGCCAGCAGGCCCGCGCCCAGCCCGGCATCGAAGCTGCCCACCCGCGGCCCGGCCTGGCCGAAACGGGCGTTGTCGGCGGCGATGGTGAGATCGCAGACCAGATGCAGCACATGCCCGCCGCCGATGGCATAGCCCGCCACCATGGCGACGACCGGCTTGGGCAGGCGCCGGATCTGCATCTGCAGATCCAGCACGTTGAGGTGATGGACTCCTGCCCTGTCCCGGTAACCCCCTTCGTCGCCGCGCACGCGCTGGTCGCCTCCGGAACAGAAGGCCCGGTCGCCGGCTCCGGTCAGGATGATCACGCCAATCTCGGGATCCTGATGGGCATGCGCGAAGGCCTGCATCATCTCCCGCACGGTTTCCGGGCGAAAGGCGTTGTGCACCTCGGGCCGGTTGATGGTGATGCGGGCGATGCCCTCGGCATGGTGATAGAGAATGTCCTCGAATTCGAGGCCGGGGACGCTGTTCCACTCCACGGGACGGCTCCAGATCGATGCGTCCGCGCCATTGTACGCAGCCCTTGACGCAGGACAACCACCCGATCGCTCAGGCTGCTAGACTGCAGACTCCGGAGACTCCGAGGTGGAGAATGCCAGCCGACCGGATATTGCGCGAGCTCGAACAACGCCTGCGTGGCCTGCTGGACCCCACGCGCGCACGCGGCCCGCTCACCGTCACGTTGCGCTGGACATGGCCGGTGACTGCTGCGGGACTGGCGGCCTGCGAGCGCGGAATCCTGTGGCGCAGCCCGGGCAGGCATGGGGTCATGCATCT
>JALVEM010000465.1 GCA_027030825.1 Thiohalobacter sp. | reverse complement strand
AGCGTGGCGTAGCGCATGGCCTCATGGAGGCGGGCAGGGATGCGGTCGGCAGCGGGCAGAAAGCGCTCCAGCGCCCGTTCCGTGCGTTCCCGGCACTCGTAAAGCGCCCGGCCCAGCTCAGTCATCCGCCTGGGCGTCGGGTTCGAAGGGGACGGTCGTACCGGTCTCCGAGAGCAGTTTTTCCACCTTCTGCTCGGCGGCCTCCAGGGCCTTCTGGCAACTGCGCGTGAGGGCCACGCCCCGCTCGAAGGCCTGGAGCGATTCCTCGAGCGAGAGTTCGCCCGCCTCCAGCCGGGCGACGATGGCTTCGAGTTCCTCGAGGGTCTTTTCGAAATCGGGCGTCTTGCCGGGCATGGCGGCTCCGCGGATGATGGCCGGTGCGTTACCCTATCCACTGGATACCCGAGGGTCAACCTTGCCGATCGGGCATTGAGATCCGATCCACTTGACCCCATCCAGTGGATGCACTATCGTTCCTCTACCGGTTTAGAATTAGTCTAAATTGGCTCGAGAACCGATTTCACTTCACGCAACGCAAGGAGGACGTTCCCATGCCAGCACTCAAGGGCACCAAGACCGAGGAGAACCTCAAGGCCGCATTCGCCGGCGAGTCCCAGGCCAACCGTCGCTACCTCTACTTCGCCGCCAAGGCCGACGTCGAGGGCTACAACGACGTGGCCGCCGTGTTCCGTTCCACGGCCGAGGGCGAGACCGGCCATGCGCACGGCCATCTGGAGTATCTCGAGGAGGTCGGCGATCCGGCCACCGGCCTGCCGATCGGCAGCACCGAGGACAACCTCAAGGCCGCCATCGCCGGCGAGACCTACGAGTACACCGACATGTATCCCGGCATGGCCAAGACCGCCCGCGAGGAGGGCTTCGACGAGATCGCCGACTGGTTCGAGACGCTGGCCAAGGCCGAGCGCTCGCACGCCAACCGGTTCCAGAAGGCGCTGGACACGCTGGGCGAATGAGCCGCACGAGGCGGTGCGGGATCTTCCCGCACCGTCTTCGTGATGCCCTCTGTTGCAGAGGGCATCACGAAGACGATGCGGCCAGGGCAGGTGAACCATGACGGAAAAGACGATACGGGAAGGCAGTCTGGAAGCGCCCGAACGACATCCGCTTCCATGGAAGGATCCGGCGTTCTATGACGAGGAGGCGCTCTATGCGGAAATGGAGCGGGTGTTCGACATCTGCCATGGCTGCCGGCGCTGTTTCAGCCTGTGCAACGCCTTTCCCACGCTGTTCGACGCCATCGACGAGTCCGACACCATGGAGCTCGACAGCGTGCCGCGCGAGGTGTACTGGCAGGTGGTCGATCACTGCTATCTGTGTGACCTCTGCTTCATGACCAAGTGCCCCTACGTGCCGCCGCACGAGTTCAATCTGGACTTCCCGCATCTGATGCTGCGCGCCAAGGCGGTCCGGTTCCGCAGGCAGGGCGCCCGGTTCCGTGACCGGCTGCTCACTGCCACCGACGAGGTGGGGCGCATCGCCGGGATTCCGGTGGTGGCCCAGGTCGTCAATGCCGCCAACCGTTCGCGGCCGGTGCGCGACCTGCTCGACAAGGCGCTCGGCATCCATCCCGATGCGCCCCTGCCGGCCTTTCATTCCGACTCCCTCTACCGGCGCCGGGGCAATCATGCGCCTGCAGCGGTGGAACCGAAGCCGGCCGGCCCCACCCGGGGCAGGGTAGCGCTCTATGCCACCTGCTACGGCAACTGGAACGCCCCGCAGCTCGGCGAGGACCTGATGGCCGTGTTCGAGCACAACGACATTCCGGTGCGCCTCGTGGGCAAGGAGCA
>JALVEM010000464.1 GCA_027030825.1 Thiohalobacter sp. | reverse complement strand
CGCCCTCCGGCGTACCATGGCGCAGCCCCGTCAGCGGGCGGTAGGCGATGCGCTGGCCGCCGCCGTCGGGCAACCCCTCCACGGACAGCACGCTGTGCACGAACTGCGCCGAAGGCGGATGCGCATCCGCCTGCACCCGCCACTCGCTGCGCTGCAGGCCCATGCGGATGGGGCGGGCATCGTCCTCCGCCAGATTGACCGCCGGCACGCAATGCAGCCGCAGGCTGTCGGGGCCGATGCCATGCCGGGGCGGTGGCGTGTCGTCGAGTTCCAGCAGCAGATCGAAGCGGCGGCAGTCGGTCGGCCACGCCACGCGCTCCAGCCCGTCCAGATCGACGAACAGGAAACGCTCGCGGAAGGCGAAATACTCCTGCAGCAGATGGAAGCCGCCGAAACGGCGTCCGGAGCGCGGTACCACGGACTCGTCACCGTCGAGATGGGCCCCGCGAAACTGAAGCCCCGCATCCGGCAGTGCCTGTTCCACCCCGTCCTCGCGGCGGATGCGCAGGGCAGCGTTGCGTAGTCCGCGCACCAGTCGCTGCCTCAGCCACAGCGCCACCTCCGCCTCGGCATGCAGGTACAGGCGCAGTTCCGCGAGATCGAGCGCGGCCAGGGGCAGGTTGGCGTCCGTAGCAAAGCGTAGGCGCAGGCGGCTGCCGCCATCGGCCTGCTCGCTCAGCTCCACCTGCTCGATGCGCAGCGGATTGAGCTTGACCGGCAGGCTGGTGCGGAACGGGCAGTCCGCCGCATTGGCCTCGCGCCGCTTCGGCAGAAACACCTGACCGGCATCCAGAAACCGCGTCTGGCGCAGTTGGCCCGGGCGCGGGTTGAGCTGCATCACCGTCATCGACGGCAGGGGTCGCAACAGATCGGGCCACATCTGATTGAGCAGGGTCTCGCTCAGCTCCGGCACATCGGCGTCGATCTGCTGGCGCACCTGCGCGGTGAGGAAGGCCACCCCCTCCAGCAGACGCTCGACATAGGGATCCCGATCGCGCAGTTCGGTGAGATTGAGCCTGCGCGCCGCCTCCGGGTGCTGCTCGGCGAACTCGACAGCCGCCTCGTGCAGGCGCCGCATCTCGGCATCGAAGTATTCACGCAGGTTCATGCCGCCGCCCTGCTCACACGCACGCCGCCACTGCTGTCGAACACCGCCGATAGGTTCAGCGACGCGCCATCCACCAGGCTCGCCTCCACCCGCAGCCGCAGCGTCTGTTCATTGGCATCGAATCCGTCCATCTCGATGTTCACTCGCCTGACCCGCGGCTCGAAGCGCAGGATGGCGTCGTGCACCGCCCGCGACCAGACATCGACCGAATGCGGCATCCCCATGAACAGATGCGCCACATCCGGCAGGCCGTAGTCCTCCATGTGCGGCAGCACGCCCACGCGCGCATTGAGCAGGCGGTTCAGGTGCCGCGCCACGCTCTCGGCACGCGAAAGATGGCGGCCTTCCAGTACATCGAGCAAGGCGCCTCCGGCCTGATTCTTCCTTTCGTTCAATCCAGATTCCCTTTTGTTTAATGCTTTCCAACCGGCAATCCGTCTCCCAGGGTTTCACCGAGGCAATGCGTAATGACCACATCACCACCGGGCTGCACCTCGGAAAAGGTATAGGAGTCACCGGAGATCACGGCGCCGGACCAAACAAACCAGTCGGGCCGAGACTTGTCCGGCTCGCAGGAGGGCAAGGGCATGGCCTTGCCGCCCTGCTCCACCCACACCCACGCTACCGGCGTCTTACCATCCGGCTCGCGGAATACGAAAACCCGGGCCTTGTATTCGGGAAGGTACCGTGCGCTCAGGAA
>JALVEM010000463.1 GCA_027030825.1 Thiohalobacter sp. | reverse complement strand
GGCCGTGGTGGCATGGAAGGGGCGCAGGGCGGCAGCCTCCTCGCGCAGGGGCTCGGGCAGGAGAGGCAGCACCCGCTCGCGGGCGTGCGGGCCCTGTATCGCGATCATGGCCAGGTCATCGCGCTCGGCGAGCCGCACGTCGAACCCCTCGGCCTGGCGCTGCATCCAGTCGAGATCCTTCTCGCGGGTGGCGGCATTGACCACCAGGCGGTAGCGGTCCGGCGCGAAACGATAGACGATGAGGTCGTCGATCACGCCCCCCTGCGGATCGAGCATGCACGAATAGAGCGCCCGACCCGGGGTCTCGAGGCGGGCCACGTCGTTGGCCAGCAGACGCCGGAGGTAGCCGGTGGCATCCGGACCCTCGACATCGATTACGGTCATGTGGGAGACGTCGAACATGCCGGCATCGCTGCGCACGGCACGATGCTCCTCGATCTGGGAGCCGTAATGAAGCGGCATCTCCCAGCCGGCGAAATCGACCAGCCGGGCGCCGGCGCGTCGGTGGGCCGCATTGAGCGGGGTGGTGCGGGGCATGGCATCCTCCCGGAACAGTGTTGGCCGCTGCAGGACGATCCGTCCTGCGCCGCGCCCCTCTGTCCCACGGAACCCGCCGGTTCCGACCTGAGAGATTCGGCCGCCGGTGCGGCCTCGCTCCTTCGGTGGGTCATGCGACCGCTCTCCAGAGTCGGCCCGCGATACAGTCCTTCTGCCTGAGCGTTTCCGGGCGAGTTGCGCCTTCGGCGGCCCGGCGAACCGGGCACTCTCCTGCATCGCGGCCCGGGCCGGGCCCGGATGCCGATGCGCGGACTATAACCCGGTCCGGGCAGCGGGCCAAGCAACCCCCGATTTCAGTATGGAATTCTTCTCGCCGATGGCCAATAATCCCGTGTGATCACCAAAGGAACACGACCCTGGGCAACGAATACTTGGCTGACCGTCCCGCGATCGGAAGACTGCGCCTGCAACTCTGGCTCACCCTGCTGCTGGCCACGGCCCTGTTCGCCGGCAGCCTGTTCCTGCCGAACCTGCCGCGACACATCCTCGAAGGCCACCAGGCCGAACAGGCCATCGCCGCCCTGGACGCCGTGCGACCACCGCTGCTCCGCCTGGAGCGGGTCGCAGCCACGCTGGGGGACGGAGACTCCACTCCAGCTGCGGGTGCGACGCTGAACCACGCAGTCCAGGAGGCCGATCGGGCCGTCGAACGTTACCTCGACGCCATGGCCTTCGATCCGGAGGCCGACGCACGAGCCCGCCACTTCCGGGATGTCTATCGGGACTGGAAAGCCGACCTCCTGCACATCCGTGATCATCTCGAAGGACGTGCCGCTGCAGACGTGCCCGCCGCACACATCGACAATCATGTGGCTGTGCTGAGCACCGGCTTCGTGGACCTGCTCGAGGCCCTCGCCCTGGGCGAGGCGCCGCTCCACGGCCTGATGGCGCGCGGCCGTCGCGCCTCGGTACTGGCCACCGGGCTGGGCGTCGGGTATCTCGTCACCGTGCTGCTGGCCGTGGCCTGGCATCAGCGACGCGTGACCCGCCTGGTCCGCATGCAGCAGCAGCATCTGGAAGTCACGCTCAATTCCATCGGCGATGCGGTGATCGCCACCGACATCCACGGCCGGGTCGAGCGCATGAACCCCATCGCCGAGCACCTGACCGGCTGGGACACGGACCAGGCCCGCGGCCGCTTCCTCACCGAAGTGTTCCGCATCGTCAACGCCCAGAGCGGCCGACCGGCCGACAATCCTGTGACCCGCGTGCTCGAGAAGGGCGAGATCGTGGGGCTGGCCAACGACACGCTGCTGATCTCGCGCGACGGTTCGCGCTACCAGATCCACGACAGCGCCGCCCCCATCCGGGAACCCGACGGCCGGATCCGCGGCGTGATTCTCGTCTTCCGCGACATCAGCGAGGAATACCGGCTGCGCACCGAGTCCCGGGAACACGCCCGGCGTCTGGAGGCGGTCATCACCCACGCCCCGGACGCCATCCTGCTGGCCGACGAGCAGGGCACCATCCTGGAATGGAACCCTGCCGCGGAACAGATCTTCGGCTGGGCCCGCAAGCAGGCCATGGGCCGCCGGGTGCACGAACTCATCATTCCGCAGCGCTGGATACCCGAGCACCTGGCCGGAATGCAGCGCTTTCTCGCTCACGGGGAGGAATCGCATCTGATCCGGACCGATCGTTTCACGGCCCTGCGCCGGGACGGCAGCGAATTCCCGATCGAGCTCACCGTCATCCCCATCCACCGCAGCACCGGCTGGCTGTTCGCGGCCTTCATCCGGGACCTCACGGAGGCACGCAAGGCGCAGGAGGAACTGCGGCTGGCCGCCACCACCTTCCAGACCCATGCCGGCATCCTGGTCACGGACGCCGAAGGCACCATCCTGCGCGTCAACCCGGCCTACGAGGCCATGACCGGCTATTCCGCCGAGGAACTGGTGGGCCGGAATCCCCGCATTCTGCAATCCGGCCGCCAGGACCGCGCCTTCTACGAACGCATGTGGCGCGAGCTGAAGGAAAAGGGACAGTGGCAGGGTGAACTCTGGAACCGACGCAAGGACGGCTCCCTCTATGCCCAGCTGCTCACCATCACGGCCGTGCGTGACGAGCAGGGGCGGATCACCCACTACATCGGCACCTCCCAGGACATCACGGCGCTGAAGGAAGCCGAGGCGGAGGTGGAATACCGGGCCTATCACGATGAACTCACCGGACTGCCCAACCGCCGCTGGCTGCACGACCGGCTGACCCGCGAACTGGCCGCCGCCCGGCAGCAGGGCAGCCAGGGCGCCCTGCTCTATCTCGACCTGGAACGCTTCACCCAGATCAACGACACCGCCGGGCACACGGTGGGCGACCTGATCCTCCGGGAGACCGCCGAAAGGCTGCAGGCGCTGCTGAAGGAAGACCAGGGGCTGGCCAGGGTGGCCAGCGACGAGTTCGCCATCGTGTTGCCGCCGACGGATGCCGACCCCTCGCGGGTGGGCGTCCGCGCCCAGAATCTCGCCGAGCGGATCCAGTCCGCCCTGCAACAGCCTTTCCGGATCGGCGAACAGGACTACCATCTCGGCGCGAGCGTCGGCATCGCCCTCTTTCCGCAGGACCAGACCAGCCCGGAAGAGATCATGGACCATGCCGACAACGCCCTGCACCGCGCCAAGGAGGAAGCCCCCGGCAGCATCCGTTTCTTCCAGCCCGGCATGCAGGCCGGCATCCGCAACCGGCTGCGCATCGAGGAAGCCCTGCGCCGGGCGCTCGAACGCGACGACGAGCTGGTGCTCCACTATCAGCCGCAGGTGGACGAGCAGGGCCTCGTCCTGGGCTGCGAGGCCCTGCTGCGCTGGGAACATCCGGAACAGGGCACCATCCCGCCGCTGCAGTTCATCCCCATCGCCGAGGAATCCGGTCTCATCAACGACCTCGGCCGCTGGGTACTCGGCGCCGCCTGCCGACAGATCCGCCGCTGGCTGGATGCCGGGATGGAAGAGGCCCGGGCAACGGTGGCCATCAACGTCAGCCCGAGACAGTTCGCCCAGCCCGATTTCATCGACCAGATACGCGAGGGCCTCGTCGCCTCCGGCATACCGGCACGCCTGCTCGAGATCGAGATCACCGAAGGCCTGCTCATGCACGACGTGGACGAGGCCATCGGCCGCCTCGCCGCCCTCCGCGACATGGACATCCGGATCGCCATCGACGATTTCGGGACCGGCTATTCCTCGATGAACTATCTCAAGCGCCTGCCGGCCGACCGCCTGAAGATCGACCGCTCCTTCGTGCGAGACATCCATGCCGATCCCGGCGATGCGCGCATCGTCGAAACCATCATCGGCATGGCGCACCATCTCGGGCTCGGCGTCGTCGCCGAAGGCGTGGAGACGGTCGAACACGTGCGCTTCCTGACCGAACGCGACTGCGACTTCATGCAGGGCTATTACTTCAGCCGCCCCGTGCCGGCCGACGAATACCGGCGGCTGGCGGAAATCGGGCGGTTGCCGGAGGGGGCTTCCGGAAGCTAGAAGCTGGAAGCTGGAAGAATGGCCGGCTTCGCCGTCCGGAATTCAGAATCCAGAAACCACGCTCATCCATCCCACCGTGGTCGATGTTTTCCCTGGATCCCGGATCGGCGCTGCGCGCCGTCCGGGATGACCAAAGGTGGGTGGGCGCAGGCTTCCGGGATGACCAGGTGGGCGCAGACTTCCGGGGTGACCGAGGGGTGGAGGGTCATTTCGGGCGATCCTGTTCTCTCATGGTCATTCCGGGCGAGCGGTCTTTCTTCATCGTCATTCCGGACTCGCCGAAGGCGAGATCCGGAATCCAGAAACCGCACTTGCC
The DNA here is from genome assembly GCA_027030825.1 of Thiohalobacter sp. Taxonomy (GTDB): domain Bacteria; phylum Pseudomonadota; class Gammaproteobacteria; order Thiohalobacterales; family Thiohalobacteraceae; genus J048. The sequence continues at coordinate 3,084 of JALVEM010000463.1, read as the reverse complement.
CATGCCGCCGCGGTCGATGTTTTCCCTGGATCCCGGATCGGCGCTGCGCGCCGTCCGGGATGACGTAGAGAAGGGTCATTCCGGATCAGGGACGTTGAAGAATCCCGCACTGCACGCCCGCTCGGCGCTCCACGGGCTACTGAACGTTCGCCTGCAGCCGCTGGCGCGCCAGCCTCAGGAACAGCACCGTGCTCAACCCGCAGGCGCCGAAGACCATGCACATCACCATGATCTGGTAGCGGGCCGCGACGAAGGGCGAGACGCCGGAGAGAATCTGCCCTGTCATCATGCCCGGCAGGGAGACGAGACCCACGGCGAACAGGGCATTGACGGTGGGAATCAGCGCCGCCTGCAGCGCCTGGTTGCGGGCGTCGAGCCAGGGCGTGCCGCGATGCAGTTCCGCCTGCACGCGCTCGACCGCCAGGCTGACGGCATTCATGGCGTTGGCAAAGATCATCCCGGCCAGCGGGATCGTGTAGCGGGGAGCGTACCAGGGCTCGAGATCGAGCACGCCCGCGGTCACCAGCGCCAGCACCGAACCGCCCCCCAGCGTGATGGCCGCCAGACTGTGGCCATACAGCCGCCGGCGGGGCGTGCCGGCGGTCCGCAGGGCGATCCAGCTGGCCGCAGCGAGCATCACGGCCAGCACCGCAACCACGATACCGGCCCGGTCCGCACCGAAGATCCAGGCCAGCGCGAAGCCCACCAGCATGAGCTGCACCAGCATGCGGAACAGCGCATAGAGCGCCGTGCCGGCGCCGGTGCGCCATCGCCACAGCAGCCACACCACGGCCAGCGCCGGCAGAAAGGCCAGCGCCAGGCGCGGCAGGGTGATGACGATGACGCCCGGCTCCGCCATTCGATTCAACGCAGCAGGCGGGCCAGTTGCGGGAGATCGCCCTCGAGTCCCATGGCCCGGCGGGCCAGGACGAGTTTCACCGGTGCCGCCCGGTCGACCAGCCGCAGGCCCAGATTGCGCGCTTCCCGGAGCAGGGGCTGGCGGGAGCCGAACAGCCAGCGGAAACCGTCCATGGCCCGCATCATGAGCAGATTCTCGCCCCGCCGCCAGCGCTCGTAGCGGCGCAGCGTGAGGTACTGGCCCGGGTCGCGCAGGCGCCCCCGTGCCTCCTGGACCACCTGGGCAAGCGCCGCCGCATCCAGGAGCCCCAGATTCACGCCCTGACCGGCCAGCGGGTGGATGGTGTGGGCCGCATCCCCGACCAGGGCGATGCGCGGCCGCACGTAATGGCGGGCGTGGCGCCGGCGCAGGGGAAAGGCCGCGCGCGACTCGGCCGACAGCACACGTCCCAGTCGTCGGCCGAAGGCCTCGGTGACCGCCTCGCAGAAGGCGCCCTCCTCCATCTCCAGCAGATCCTCGGCCGCCTCGGGCGTCGTGGTCCAGACGATGGAGCTGCGACCGTCGCACAGGGGCAGGAAGGCCAGCGGACCGGTGGGCATGAAACGCTGGCGGGCGGTGTGCTCATGCGGTCGCTCGGTGCGCACCGCCGCCACCACCGCCGTCTGTTCGTAGTCGAGTACGTCCAGTCCGATGCCGGCGAGATCGCGCACCCGGGAGCGGGCCCCGTCGGCCCCCACCAGCAGGGCGACCCGGATGCGTTCACCCGAGGCGAGCCGGGCCTCCACGTGATCCGGGGCCACCTGCAGGCCGACCAGGGCGTCGGTCCGCCGCTCGACGCCGAGCGCATCCAGCCGCGCCAGCAGCGCCCCGATGATGACACGCTGTTCGACGATGTGGCCCAGGCAGCACTCGCCCGTCTCGGCGGCATCGAAGCCGATGTGGCCCGTGCCCTCGGCATCCCAGACCTCCATGCGCTCGTAGGGGCAGGCGCCACCGGCGCGAATCGCCTCCCAGACCCCGAGATTGGAGAAGATGGCCCGTGAGGCATGGGTGAGGGCATAGACCCGGGCGTCCACCGTGCCCTCGGGCCAGTCACGCGGCGCCGGCTGCGGGTCGACCACCTGCACGGGCACGCCGGCCTCGGCCAGGGCGCAGGCCAGCGTGCTGCCGACACAGCCGCCACCGACCACCAGCACCCCGGACCAGGCGCTCATCCCGCTGCCTCCTGCGGAGCGCGCAACGGCATCCCGCGCGCCAGCCGCGGCAGGCGTCCCAGCCGACCGGTGGTCAGGCGCGTGAAGAGATGGCGGACCGGGGGACAGAGATCGAGCCCGAGCATCGCGGCATCCCGCGCCGCGCGCACCGGCGGGACCGGGCTGGCGAAGGTGCGCAGCAGCAGCTCGGTGAAGGCCAGCACGCGCCGCTGGTCGCCGGCCCGCCAGCGGGCATAGCCCTCGGTGACCTCGGGGCCGCCCGGATCACCCTCCCGGCACCGGGCCTCGACGATCAGCTCGGCGAGCGCCGCCACGTCACGCAGGCCCAGGTTGAATCCCTGCCCCGCAACCGGATGCAGCGTGTGGGCGGCATTGCCGATGAGCGCCACGCGCGGCCGGACGGCCTCGACGGCCTCCAGCCGGCGCAGCGGATGGAGTTCGCGCGGCCCCACGGCCTCGAACCGTCCCAGCCGCCAGCCGAACACTGCCTGCAGATCGGCGAGAAAATCGGCCTCCGGCTGCACCAGCCGGCGGGCCGCGGCCTCCATCGGATGCGTCCAGACCAGGGCGCAGCGCCCGTCCACCAGCGGCAGCAGCGCCAGCGGCCCCTGCTCCGTGAAGCGTTCGTAGGCCACGCCGCCGTGGTCGAATGCCGTGCGCACGTTGGCGATCACGGCGCTCTGGCCATAGTCCCGGTGCCGGACCGCGATGCCCAGCAGGCTGCGGACCGTGGAATCCGTGCCGTCGGCGCCGACCAGCAGCCGCGCATGCAGCGCCGGCCCCGGTTCCGTGCAGTGCAGGCACACGCCGTCCTCGTCCGGACGAATGTCGGCGAGCCGTGCGGGCGCGATCAGCTCCAGATCCGGGGCCGCATCCACCGCAGCGAGCAGCACATCGCCCAGCACGTGCGCCGGCACCACATGGCCGAGCGCCTGCAGACCTTCCCGGCGATGATCGAGATGCGCGAAACCGAAGCGACCGCGGTCGGAGACATGGATGCGCAGGATGGGG
>JALVEM010000462.1 GCA_027030825.1 Thiohalobacter sp. | reverse complement strand
CAAGCGCCCGTAGCTCAGCTGGATAGAGTACCTGGCTACGAACCAGGCGGTCGCACGTTCGAATCGTGCCGGGCGCGCCATATCGCAAGGCCTCTGCAATTGCAGGGGCTTTTTTCGTTGCAGCGGTGTCGATGAACGATTCGAACGTGCGACGAAATCAAAATGGTGTCGTTCGACAAGCGGCGTCAGCCGCGCAGCCCGAGCCGAAGGCGAGACATCGTGCCGGGCGTGCCACGAAAAAGCCCGGCGCGCTGGCCGGGCTCTGTTCTTGGCTTCCGCGGTTGGATTGATTCGGCCTTCGGCCTCACCCCTTCGGGGCGCCGTCGCTGTGCTCCGGCCTCCTGCGCGGCTTCGCCGCTCGTCGAACCGCCATTCTGAAACGTCGTTGGTTCGAACCCAACCGGGCGGATAGGGGCATGAAAAAGCCCGGCGCGCTGGCCGGGCTGCGTGCTTGGCTCCCCCGGTTGGATTGATTCGGCCTTCGGCCTCACCCCTTCGGGGCGCCGTCGCTGTGCTCCGGCGTCCTGCGCGGCTTCGCCGCTTGTCGAACCGCCATTCTGAAACGTCGTTGGTTCGAACCCAACCGGGCGGATGGGGGCATGAAAAAGCCCGGCGCGCTGGCCGGGCTCTGTGCTTGGCTCCCCCGGTTGGATTCGAACCAACGACCAACGGATTAACAGTCCGCTGCGCTACCGCTGCGCCACAGGGGAGTGGCTTGAGGCCGCGAATATTACTGATGGAGCGGACGCGGGTCAAGCCGTTGGGGCTTTGCGGCGACGCTCAGTCGCAGGTCACGGGGCCGCCGCTGGGCAGGCGCTCGGCGGGGCGGACACGGCCGGTGCCGTAGAGCACCAGGGCCCGGTTGCGGCCGCGGCCTGCTCGGCTGCAGATGCGCAGGGTGAGGTTGCTGCCCCAGGCTGCGCCGTCGGGCGAGTAGCGGATGCTGCGACGGCCCGGGCTGCTGTGGATGACGAGTTGCGGCTGGGGTTCCAGGCGGCGGATCACCGCCTCGCCGGCATCGCGCTGGCGGTTGCGGTTGGGGTCTTCGAACAGCAGCATGCCGCGGTGCCAGCCGCGCCAGTCGTCGCTGCAGGCGCTGCCGTCGTCGCTGGGGCACAGGGTGACGGAAAGGCCGCGCCGGATGGCGGTGCTGCGGGCGAGGTTGAGCAGCGTCGTCAGCTGCGAGCGGCCGGAGCCGATGGTGTTGTCGTGCAGGGTTTCCCGCAGCGATGGGATGGCGAGGCCCGTCAGCAGGATGGCGATCGCCAGGGTGACGAGCAGTTCCACGAGCGTGAAGCCGTGCGAGCGCGACGGCAGGTTGGTGACTTCCATGTCGGACCCTCCTTGTCGTTGTGTGTAGGACGACGGCCGATCCGTGGCCGCGCCCGTTGTGCAAAGCCGGTCAGCCGCGCGCGGCGGCTTCGATGCGGTCCAGCGCCTTCTCCAGGTTGTCCATGCTGGTGGCGATGGAGATGCGCATGTGTCCGCCCAGGCCGAAGGCGGTGCCCGGCACCACGGCCACGCCGGCCTGTTCGATCAGGTATTCCGCCAGATCCAGGTCGTTCTTCACCCCGTCGATGGCCTCGATCATGCCAGTCACCGAGGGGAAGACGTAGAAGGTGCCGTCGGTGGGCAGGCACTCGATGCCGGGGATGGCGTTGAGCCGCTCCACTACATAGTCGTGGCGTTCCTTGAAATGCACCAGCATCTCGGCGATGCAGTCCTGGGGACCGTTGAGCGCCGCCTCGGCTGCCGCCTGGGAGATGGAGGCGGGGTTGGAGGTGCTCTGCGACTGGATCTTCTTCATCGCCTTG
>JALVEM010000461.1 GCA_027030825.1 Thiohalobacter sp. | reverse complement strand
ACCGGACGAATTCGCGCCCGGTGCCGTCACGGGGAGCCAGGCGCCGGCCGATGCCGAGGTTCGGTCGGCACCGGTACCGACCGAATCGGCCGGTACCGTGCCGGGCAGCGAGCCGCCGCCTTCCGAACAGGCGAATGTCACCGAGCCCGTGACGACGGCATCGACCGGTCAGTCGGAGACGACCGAAATACCCGAACAGGCACCGGAACAGGCGGGCATGACGGCCGGCACCGTCGAGGGCACGGATCTGCTTCTGCAGGCCAGGCAGGCGTTCTGGAAGGGCGATTACGAAACCTCGGTCCGTCTCTACCGGGATCTGCTTGGGCGTGAAGAAACCGCGGAGCTTCTGGGCGAGCTGGGCAATGTTTACTTCCGCATGGGTCGATGGCAGGATGCCGCCCGCAGCTATGCGCGCGCGGCCGAACTGTTTGCCGGTCGAGGGGACCGCATGCAGGCCATGCAGCTGCTGTCGGTCGTGCAGCGGATCGATCCCGAGCTGGCACGCGAGACGGCCATGCGGTTCGAGGAGCCGCACGGATAATGGGGCATGCGGCTCATGCTTCCGGCTCGGAAGGCGGCTCGCGAGTGGCCCCGCGCCGGCTGGTCGGATGGAGGGGTTTCGAGGGGAATGACCGGAGCATCGTTCGACGATGAGGAGTCTTCATGTCCCAGGATGAAACCCGAAACGAACAGGACAGGAACGGAAAGGGCCAGGAACTGCCCGATACCGCCCGCGCCGAGCAGGACTCTCTTGCCCAGGCCGCCGGGCAGGCACCCATGCCGGACATGTCGGCCTGTCTCGAGAAGTTCTCCAGGACCTTCGAGGCGAGTGCCAAGCGGTGGGAGCTCATCGTGTACCCGTCGTTGCTGGCATTCATCGTGCTGGCGGCCTATGGCTTCTACCTGATCTACAGCCTGACGACCGATGTGGACCGGATCACGGGCCAGATGGAACTGATATCGAAGAACATGCTGACCATCTCGGACACCATGAAGACGGTCTCCGGGACCATGCTCGTCGTCTCCAGGTCCATGAACTCGATGGACACGGAGATCAAGGTCATCTCGTCGACCATGAGCGACCAGCTCCTCACCATGGAGCGCATCGCCGGCACCATGGACACCATGAACGGCAGCATGCTGCACATGTCCGCCGTCATGGGGCAGATGCGTTTCGACACGGCCCTGATGGGATACAACATGCAGAACGCGACCGGGCCGATGCGTTTCATGAACCAGTTCATGCCATGGTAGTCGGAACGAACTATCATGGCGACGACATCGAAATCTGATTACGGGAAGCACAGGCCATGGCGGGACCGACCAAGGCAATCCGGGAAAGACTGAAGAGCCTGGAAGAACATCTCGAGCAGGAGAATCCGCTGCTCGTCGAGGTCGTCGACGGCTATCGACAGCTGTCGAAGGTCGGCTACGCGATGGGGCTGCTCGCGCCATCGGAATCCTATGCGACCCAGATCTCCTGGTGGCCGTTGATCTCGGTGCTCGGCACCTTCTCGGCGGGCAAGTCGACCTTCATCAACCACTATCTCGGCTATCCGCTCCAGGATACCGGCAACCAGGCGGTGGACGACAAGTTCACCGTGATCTGCTACGGCAGCGACGAAGAGGTGCGCGTGCTGCCCGGTCTGGCGCTGGATGCCGACCCGCGCTTTCCCTTCTATCAGACCAGCGAGGCGCTGGAACGTGTCGCGCCCGGCGAAGGCAAGCGCATCGATGCCTATCTGCAGCTCAAGACCTGCCGCTGCGAGAAGCTCAAGGGCCGCATCTTCATCGACTCGCCCGGCTTCGACGCCGATG
>JALVEM010000460.1 GCA_027030825.1 Thiohalobacter sp. | reverse complement strand
CGAAGCCTTCCTTATATGTCATCCCGCACGAAGCACCGCGAAGCCCTCCATTCCCGTCATCCCGCACGAAGCACCGCGAAGCTCTCCATTCCCGTCATCCCGCACGAAGCACCGCCAAGCGGTGCGGAGATGCGGGATCTCGACAACGAAGCCACCGACATCAGACGTCGCAGCCCGTTTTTCTGGATCCCGGCTCTCCGCTTCGCTCCGGCCGGGATGACGAGGGTAAGGTTGTTCGCTCCGGCCGGGATGACGAGGGTAAGGTTATTCGCTCCGGCCGGGATGACAGTGGTATGGTTTAGGTTCCAGCCGGGATGACGGGCGCAAGGATAGTGCTCCGGCCGGGGTGACGGGCGCACTGTTTGAGAATTCCAGGGGGTTCGTACGATACAGCCGTGGGTAGTTACACGAAAAACAAGAACAAAAACTCTCTGCGCCCTCTGCGCCTTTGCGACCTCCGCGTTCTGGTTCTGTGGCGTCAGGGAGATGCTGAAAACGTCGTGATGCACAGCAGTTTTTCAACAGCCTGTCAGTGGCTGGTGCCCTCCGAGCGAGTGATCTTGTTGTGCACGTTGTACTTGCCCGAGGGTTTCACCATCGGCAGGCGCTTGATCTCCTTCAGGGTCCTGGCGTCGTAGACGATGACCGCGCCGTCCATGTCCCAGATGCTGAGCAGGGCGTGGGTTCCGTCCTTGTCGAATTCCACGTGGGCGGCGGTCTTGCCCGGTGCCGGTCGCAGGGTCTTGACGATCTCGAGCGTCTGCTTGTCGATGATGTGCACTGCATCCCTGTTGGGGCCGAAGAAGACGTCGGCCCAGGCATAGCGGGAATTTTCGTGACTGCGCATGAAGAAACCGGGTCCAAGGGTGGGAATACGCGCCACCGTTTTCCAGTTTTCCATGTCGATCACGGTGATCTCCGGTTTCCTCAGGTTGGGCGTGGCCAGGATGCGGCGGCCTTTCCACTCCCAGGTGATTCCGGAACCCAGGTGAGGCATGCCATCGAGTTCCAGTTCGGCGACGCGGCGTCCGGTGTCCAGGTCGATGACCTGTGCGCCGCCGTCCCGGGAGGCGCCGATGAGATGGATATACTCGGGATCGAAGAAGAAGTCGTCCAGGTAACCCGCTACCGGGATGCGGCGAACCGGAAAGGGTTCGGAATCCTTGGCATCACCGGATGTTTCCCGGTAGTCGTGCTGCCAGCCGCCGAAGCCCGGTGGTGGAGGCGATTCCCATGAGATCTCCCAGACCTCCGGAATGTCCTTGAGCGCCGCGATGAAGCTGCCGCGTGGCGGGGCGGCGTAGACGGCACTGATGCGGGAGGATCGGCCGTGCGAGGATCTGGCCGGGATGACGCGCAGCGGGCGCAGATCGGCCGCATCCAGCACCACCAGGCTGTGTGGCAGATAGTTGCCCACCATCACATGGCGACCGTCGGCAGAGACGGCCAGGTTGCGTGTATTGATGCCGGCCCGCACTTCGGCCACCTTTTTCAGCGACCAGAGATCGAACTTCTCGATCCAGCCATCCCGCGAGGAGACATACACGAAGCGACCGTCCGGCGAGAATTTGGGTCCGCCATGCACGGCGAAATGGGTCGGGAAGCGGGCGAGCGGTTCGAACCGGTCGCCGTCGAGGATGGTGATGTGGTGATCGCCCAGTTCCACCACCACGAACAGGTTCATGGGATCGGCATCATGCAGCGGCTTCCCGGGCAGATCTTCTCTGGCAACGAAGACCTTTCTCGTGGCTTCGGCATGCATCCGATTCCACTCGGGCACTTGCGGCAGAGGCTTGTAGATATATTCGGTGAGGGCCTCGATGTCCTGTTCGTTCAGCCTGTCTTCGAAAGCCGGCATCTGGGTTGCGGGGCGGCCCCTCCGGATGACCTGTACCGCCTTTTCGCGTTTCAGCCGATGCAGGTTCTCCGGCAACAGTGCCGGACCCATGCCGCCCAGCCGGTCCGATCCATGGCATTCAGCGCAGTGATCGGCGTAGAGGCGTTCGGCATCGGACGCAGCCCAAGCAGGCGGGAACATGATCAGGAACAGGATCACTGCACAGCCAGGTGGACGGCTCATGAGCAGGCAGCCCCCCTTGCTTTCCCGTTCGCATGACGCCGCCAGGGGGTGAGCGCAGGTCGAGGCGGGAGCTCAAGGCCTTCGACACCGATCTCGGCATCGGTCAGGTAACAACCTGGGTCTTCCGCCCAGGGGTCCCCGGTCAGCTGCCAGGCGCGCGTGCGGCTGTTGCCGCCGCAGATCGCCAGGAACCGGCAATGGGCGCAGCGGCCCTTGACGGGGCGCGGGCGCTGCTTGAGGCCCGCCATGAGAGGATCGGAGGTGTCTTCCCAGATGGCGGAGAAGGGGCGCTCGCGCACGTTGCCCAGCCGGTAGTCCCACCACATGGTGTCGGGGTGTACATCGCCCAGGTTGTCGATGTTGGCGATGGCGATGCCCGAGGCGTTGCCGCCCCAGCGCAGCAGCATGGCCTCCAGCCGTTCGGCCTTCTCCGGCATCCGTGCCCGCACCCATTCGAGCAGGAAGGCGCCGTCGGCATCGTTGTTGCCGGTGACGAATTCGCGCCGTCGCCCGCATTCGACGTCCTGCTGCACCGTCTCGAACAGCAGGTGCATGGCCTCGCGCGTCATGCGATGGTGCGCATCGTCCTCGCGGTTGCGGTTGCCGCGTCCGGCGTAGTTCAGGTGCGACAGGTAGAACTTGTCGATGCCTTCGTCGTCCATGAGACGAAGCAGTCCGGGCAGATCCCGGGCATTGTCCCGGGTCAGGGTGAAGCGCAGCCCCACCTTGATGCCGGCATCGCGGCACAGCCGGATGCCACGCAGGGCGGCATCGAAGGCGCCTGCCTGCCGCCGGAAGCGGTCGTGGGTCTCGCGCAGACCGTCGAGGCTGATGCCGACATAGTCGTAGCCGATGTCGGCGATCCGCCCGATGTCCTCCTCGTCGATCCGGGTGCCGTTCGAGGAGAGCCCGACATAGAAGCCCATCGCCCGGGCCCGGGCCGAGATCTCGAAGATGTCCGGATGCAGCAGGGGTTCGCCGCCGGAGAGGATGAGGACACCCACGCCGTACTCGCGCAGGTCTTCCATCACCCGGAAGATCTCGGGCGTCGAGAGCTCGCCGGGGAAGTCCACGTCCGCGGAAGTGGCGTAGCAGTGCTTGCAGGCCAGGTTGCAGCGGCGGGTGAGATTCCAGATCACGACCGGCCCGGTTGCACGGGCCACCGCGCTCGGCAGGATGCGGGCACCGTCGGCGGGTCGATGCAGGGCGTGCAGATAGCGGCTCAGACGGAACATGGCCATACCTCCTTCATGCGGCCGCCCTGCGGAGACCGGTTTTCTTCAGCAGCCGGGTGCTGAAGAGGACTGCATGCGCCAGACCCTCCAGGGTGGGCTGGCGGGCCAGCCGGTGCGCACGTTCGGCCGCGGTCACGCGGTCCCGGCCGTGCACCATGGCGAAAAGGTTGTACGGCCAGCGCTCGCCGTGCCGCGGACGCAGATAGCAATGGCTCACCCAGGGCGAGGCGGACAGGCAGGCCGCAGCCGCCTCGATGCGTTCTTCCGGCACGTCCCAGACCGTCATGGCGTTGCCGCGCAGGCCGAGCCGGTAATGGTTGGGAACGGCGCCGATGCGGCGGATGATGCCGCTTCGCATCAACCGCAGAAATCGTGTCATGACTTCGGCCTCGTCCAGATCCAGGCGATGTGCGAGATCCTGCCAGGGCCTGGGGAGCAGGGGCAGGCCCGCCTGCGTGGCCGCAATCAGGCGGCGGTCCGTGTCATCGGGCCGGTAGGCCGGTGGACGGGGATGGGGTCGCAGGTGCTCGGGCACCGGAACGGCATCGACTGCTCCGTTCTCATCGAGACGCAGCCACAGGCCGAGCCGGAACTCCCTTTCCTTCGGAAAGGCCAGGACTTCGAGGCCGGTTTCATGACCGATGCGATCGAGAGCCTGCCGCACGCCGTCCCGGGTCTCGGCCGCGACCACGAACCACATGTTGAAGTGGTGATCGCGCTCGTAGTTGTGGGCGACCTCGGGCAGGGTGTCGAGCAGCGCTGCGACGGCGTCGAATCGCTCGGCCGGCACCGCCATGGCCGCCAGCACGACTTCGCCGCCCATGGCGGTGGCGTCGTAGAGGGGGCCGAAACGGCTCAGGCAGCCGGTCCGCACGAGACGCGAGACGAGTCGAATCAGGGCGGTCTCCCCGATGCCGATCTCTGCCGCGACGCTGGAGAAAGGTCGATCGACCACCGGAAAGCCGCCCTGGAAGCGGTTGATGAAGGCACGTGCCCTGGCGTCGAGCCGTGCCATCACCGAATCCTCCCTGTCTGGTCCCGGTTCCGCTCGTTGTCGGAAACCAGGGAAAAGTAGCGGGCGCCGCGCTGCCGGAAGCTGCGGCGGCTGAACAGGATCTCGTGGGGGATGTCCTGCAGCCCGAAGTCACGGACCAGCCGTTCCACGTGCGCGCGCACGGCCTCGCGATCCTGGCCGTGGATCATGGTGAACAGATTGTAGGGCCAGTCCGGCAGGCGGCGCGGGCGCCGGTAGGAGAGGGTGACGCAGGGCATGCGGCCGAGCAGCCGGCCGATCCGGTCGACCTGATCGTCGGGCACGTCCCACACCACCATGGCGTTGGCCAGATACCCCAGCTTTCGATGGCGCACCACGATGCCGAGCCGCTTGAGGACACCCGAGGCCAGCAGCCGGCGCATGCGCGAGATGACTTCCGCCTCGGACATGCCGAGACGTCGGCCGATCTCGGCATAGGGGCGCGCCACCAGCGGCAGGCCGGATTCGATCTCGCGCAGCAGGGCCCGCTGCAATGGGTCGTCCAGTTGCGGATGTCGGAGCGTCTTCATTTCCATGACAGCGGAAACCCCAGGTCGATGAAATAGTCCTCCAGCATGGGCAGGTCCAGCATCGGCAGCCCGGTCTCTTCACGGATGGCCGCAAGCGTTCGCTGCAGGTGCGCTTCATCGGGAGCGGTGACCACGAACCACAGGTTGTATTCGTGTTCCCGCTCGTAGTTGTGATTGACCTCCGGGTGGCGGTTCACCAGTTCGGCGACCTCCTCGAGGCGTTCGGGAGGCACCCGCATGGCGACCAGGGTGCTGACTCCGATGCTGTTGGGCCGCACCACCGGTCCGATGCGGCTGACCACCCCTTCCTCCTGCAGCCGATGCAAGGTTTCGATCACCCAGTCCTCGGACGTGCGAAGCTGCTCGGCCATGCGTGCGAAGGGGTGCGGTTCCAGGGGCAGGCCCTGCTGGTACTGGCTGATCAGCCGGTACTCCTCGGGGGTGAGTGGCGCGTCCTCGTTCATGGTCACAGCCCCGTTCGGTGTGCCCGTGCGGTCAGGAAGATGCCGCTGGGTTTGTTGGCCGGCAGCGTGGCCACCCTTTCCAGGGTTTCGGTGTCGTAGACCTGTACTTCGTCGCGGTCGCGTACCGAAATCCAGACTTCCTCGCCGCGCGGTTCGAACTCCATGTGCAGGATCCCCTTGCCGGGCCGCAGTGTCCTGACGATGCGTCTGCTCAGCGTGTCGATGATCTGAATCCTGTCGTTGTCGGGAAAGGCGAAGTTGACCCAGACCTGGCGCCCGTCCGGACGCGCCATGACGAACACCGGCTGACCGTGAACCGGGATGCGGGCGACTTCCTTCCAGGTTTCGGTGTCGATGACGAGTACGGCATGGTGGCCCACGGCAGGCACCCAGGCGGTGCGTCCTGCAATGGCCCAGCCTTCGAGATGCGGCATCTTGTAGACGGGCAGCTTCCTCTCGCCACGCCCGTAGTCCGGCAGGATACGGCGTACGCCGGCATCCAGGTTCCAGAGATCGAGCAACGCCATGCCGTCCTCGCCGAACAGGCCGGCGATGTAGTAGCGGCCGTCCGGCGTGACGAGGGCGTCGTACGGATTTCTGCCGATGTCTCTGAACTTGCGGACCTCGGCCGGCTTGCCGTGATCGTCCAGCGTGACCACCCAGATTTCGCCGGCGTCCCACAGGCTGAACACGAACCGGTTGCCGGGCGCATCGACGAGCCCGATCACCTTGGAACGCCTGCCCGGTGCGTATTCCGCCGGAATGTCGGCCACGGGCTCCAGGGTATCGGCACGGAAGATGCGCACGCCGCCGGGTTCGTAGTTGGAGACGGCCACGAAACGGCCATCCTGCGATATCGCACCGCCGATGCTGTTGCCGGCCTGCAGGATGCGCTTGACGATGCGCCTGGTGAGAAGGTCGACCTTGGTGAGGCCGCCGTCGCGCCCGAACACGAAGGCGTAGCGCTCGTCTCTCGAGAAAACGGCCGAGGCGTGGGACAGATCGCCGAGCCCCGTCGTCTCTCCCAGCAGAGAGTTTTGCGTGGTTTCGATGAATTTCACCGCGCCGCGCATGCGCTCGACGATGATGCCCAGATCGCCGGTGCCGCGGCAGGGCACATCACCGGCCGGAAGCGTGACGGGAAAGGACAGCAGGGCGATCAGGAGCAGCCCCGGGCGTATCTGCCGGTTCACGGCGTGAAGCCTCCTTCCTTCAGGCGCCGCACGATCCAGCGGGCTTCCCCGGGCGCAAGGAAACGCTTCCACGGCGGCATGGCGGTGCCCGACCGACCCTCCAGGATGGTTTCGGCGAGAAAGTCGTCAGGGAAGGGGGCAAGCCGTCCGGGCAGCAGGGAGGGACCCAGACCCCCTTTCAGTCCGGCCCCGTGACAGGCGCCGCAGTCCTGTACCACCAGATGGCGCAGTTCGGCCTGCCGAGCGGCATCGGGTTCCGGCGCCGCTTGCACGAGCTGCGCCAGCAGGATGCTAGCTGCAATGCCAATGACCTGCTTCATGCGGGGCCTCGTTCCAGGACTCGGGGGAGAACCAGGCAAGCTCTCCGGCCAGGCCGACGGTTCGGCCGACGACGATCAGCACAGGAGGGGAAAGTGCTTCCTGACGCACCTTCCCGGCAAGGGTTTCGATACTGGCGAACACCACACGCTGGTCGAGTGTGGTGCCGCGTTCTATCGCGGCGGCTGGTGTCGAAGCGGGGAGCCCTGCATCGAGCAGGCCACGGGCAAAGGCCTCGAGATGCGCCAGCCCCATGTAGACGACCAGGGTGCTCTCGGGATCGGCGAGGGATTTCCAGTCGAGTTCCAGCGGCTGGTCGTCCCGAAAATGGCCGGTGACCAGGTGCACGGTTCGGCTGAGCCCCCGGTGAGTGAGCGGGATGCCCGCATAGGCGGTGCAGGCCACTGCGGCGGTCACGCCGGGAACCACCTCGAAAGGGATCCCGTGCCGGGAAAGGTGGAGGGCCTCCTCGCCACCTCTTCCGAACACGAAGGGATCACCGCCCTTGAGCCGGACGACCTGACGCCCGCGTCTGGCCAGGGAAACCAGGAGTTCATTGATCTCCTGCTGGCTCATGCTGTGCTTGCCGCAGGCCTTGCCGGCTGCAA
>JALVEM010000459.1 GCA_027030825.1 Thiohalobacter sp. | reverse complement strand
CCTTGGCGGCCCTGCAGGCGCTGGATGACGAGGCGCTTGCCGAACGTGACGGCGTGTTCGAACGCTGGGTCGATCTGGCCCGTGGCCGCGAGAATCCGATGGCCCTGGCGGCGGACTGGATGCAGGCCGACCCCGTGCAGCGGCTCGGCTGGATGAACGGCTGGCTGGAGGATCTGGTCCGGCTGGCGCTTGCGCCCGGCAGCGAAGTCAAGAATGTGGATCGACAGCCGATACTGGAGAAGATGGCGCGGCATTTCCCGCCGGACGCCCTGCTCGAACTGCGCGACCGGGTGCTGGAGGCGATGCGGCTGTCATCGACTGGCGTCAATCTCCAGCTGCTGCTGGAGAACCTGCTCATCGACTGGTCGAGGATGCGAGGCGGCTCATGAAGGCACGACAGGGAATACTCTCGCTCACCATCAAGGACAAGGGCGCGCTCTATGCCGCCTACATGCCGTTCGTGAAGAACGGCGGCCTGTTCATCCCCACCAACAAGAACTACCGGCTCGGCGACGAGGTCTTCATGCTGCTCACGCTCATGGACGAGCCCGAGAAGATCCCCGTCGCCGGGCGGATCGTCTGGATCACTCCCAAGGGGGCGCAGGGCAGCCGCGCGGCCGGTATCGGTGTCCAGTTCAGCGAACAGGACAACGGTGCGGCCCGCAACAAGATCGAGACCTATCTGGCCGGCGCACTGCACGCGGAACGGCCCACCCACACGATGTGACGGATTCGCTGCACTGGTAGAATGCGTCTCTCCCACGGAGACGCCACCATGCTCGTCGATTCGCACTGTCATCTCGACCGCCTCGAGAAGGGCATCGATACCCGACGCCTCGCGGAACATCTGGCCGAGGCCGAAGCCGCGGGTGTGGGGCATGTCCTGTGCGTGTCCGTGGATCTCGACGGCTGGCCCGCGATGCGGGCACTGGTCGACCCCTTCGACGAAGTCTCGGTCTCGATCGGCATTCACCCCTGCCATGTGAAGGAGGACGATCCCGATGCCGTGGTGCTGGCGCAGCGGGCAAGGCAAGACCCGCGCATCGTGGCACTGGGCGAGACCGGGCTCGACTACCACTACGAGACGGACGAGAAGCGGCGGTCGCTGCAGCGGGAGCGGTTCGCCATGCACCTGGAGGCGGGACGCGAGACCGGGCTGCCGGTCATCGTGCACACCCGCGAGGCACAGGAAGACACGCTTGCGATCCTGCGCGAGGCCGGCATCGAAGACTCGGGCGCCGTGCTGCACTGTTTCACCGAAAACTGGGAGATGGCCCGCCGCGCACTCGATCTGGGACTCTACATATCCTTCTCGGGCATAGTGACCTTTCGCAACGCAGAGGCGCTCAGGGAGGTGGCCCGAAAGGTGCCGTCCGACCGCTATCTCGTGGAGACGGATGCCCCCTGGCTGGCTCCGGTGCCGCACCGGGGCAAACCGAACCGTCCCGCCTGGGTGCACGAGGTGGCCCGCTGCATCGCCGATGTCCGGGGGATTGCGCTGGCGCAGGTGGCGGAGGAGACGACAGGCAATTTCCGGCGCCTCTTCTCGCGAGCACGGGTGGGTCAGGCCACGTGGTCTTCGGCCTCGACCTGATCCCGCCACTCGCTGACCACCTCGCGGTTGTAGCGTTCGACGCCCATGTAGAAGAGCACTTCGTCGGCCGCGGCGCGGGCGAGCAGGTCGTTTTCCTGGAACTGGACGGCGATGCCATCCGTACACCGCCGGACCACCCGGGTGCGAAGCTGTCGCGAGATGTGGACCTGACCGGTCCAGATGCGCACGTTGATGCGCACGATATCCGGCACCCGTCTGGCCACATCGGCGGGAAGCAGGATGAACAGGCCGCGCGGACAGAGATCGCGGGACACGCCGAACAGGGTCTCCTCCGGCAGCACCAGGTCCACGCGGATGGTTATCGGAATACGGCGGTGACGACGTCTTTCCATTCCGGACCTCTCGAGACGGGGCATGCCACCTGTTGGGTCCGTCCTGGAAGTGGGTGCAGCCTCATGGCGGGGTGACACGCCTGATCGAATGGGAGATCGGCCATCGACAGAAAATCTTTAGCAGCCTGTTATGCGGTGAGGTGACAGGCAGTGTGGGCGGTCGCGTCAGCGGATGTCGTAGAGCCGGTCGATCAGATCGCGATAGCGTTCCTCGATGCGGTGGCGCTTCAATTTCATGGTGGGCGTGAGCAGGCCGTTGTCGATCGTCCAGGGCTCGTCGACCACTGCCAGCCGCCGGATCTCGGCATAGCCCGGAAAGGCGTGCATGCAGGCGGCGATCCGTTCCAGCAGCAGCTTTTCCCGGCAGGCCTCGGGATCGAGCCCGGTTTCCGCCATCATCCTGTCGAATCCGAGCTTTTCCGCTTCGGCCTGCCAGCGGTCGCGGTCGATCACCACGAGCGCCGAGAGCCAGGGCCGGTTGTCTCCCACCACCATGACCTGTTCGAACAGGGGATCGGCCTGAATCGCCATCTCGATGTCCGCCGGCGGCACCTTCTCGCCGTTGGCGAGCACCAGGATTTCCTTGAGCCGTCCCGTGATGTAGACGTGGCCGTCGTCGTCGATGCGGGCGCAGTCGCCGGTGTGCAGCCAGCCTTCGGGGTCGATCATCTCGCGCGTGGCCTCCGGGTTCTGCCAGTAGCCCTGCATCACGCCCGGGCTGCGGGCGAGCAGCTCGTCCTGTTCGCCGATGCGCAGTTCCACGTCCCTCAGAGGGGTGCCGATGCTCTCGGGGACATTGTCTTCCAGGCGATTGACGGTGAGCACCGGGCTGGCCTCGGTGAGTCCGTAGCCCTGGGCGATGATCACGCCCAGCCCGATGAAGGTCCGGGCGATCTCCGGCGGCAGGGGGGCGCCGCCGCTGATCGCGAATCGCAGGCGACCGCCCAGACGCTCGCGCAGCTTGCGCCCGGCGGCGTGGTCGAGCAGGGGCCAGAGCCAGCCCTGGCGGGGCGGATCGCCGCGTCCCTGGCTCGCCAGGAAGCGTTGCCAGCCCATCTCCACGGCCCGTTCGAACAGCCGTCGGGCAAAGGCCGGCTTCTCCTCCAGCTGTGCCTGCAGACGGGCGTGGACCTTCTCGAAGATCCTCGGGACGCAGATCAGCACGGTGGGCCGGATGATAGCGAGATCCTCCGCCAGCAACGGAATGGACCGGTTGTAGGCCACCTCGCAGCCGCACATCATGGCCAGGTAGTAGCCCACGGTGCGTTCGAGCGTGTGGGAGAGGGGCAGGAAGGAGAGCAGCACGTCCGTGGGATAGACATGGATGGCCTCCTGACCGGCCCAGGCGTTCCACAGGATGTTGCGGTGGGAGAGCATCACCCCCTTGGGCCGGCCGGTGGTGCCCGAGGTATAGACGATGGTGGCCAGCGCCTCGGGGTCGTCGGCTTCGACGGCGAAGGCATCGGCATCGGCGTCCCCGGGCTGCAGCCAGTGGTCCAGGTCGGTGACCAGGGGATCCTCGCGCAGAGACTCCGGCAACGGTTCGACGGCGACGATGCGCTGCAGAAATCCCAGCTGGCGTCGCACCCGGCCGAGACGTTCGACGTGCTCCGCGTCGCCGACCAGGACGATCTTCGCGCCGGCATTGCACAGGATCCAGGCCATGTTGTCGGGTCGATCCTCGACATAGAGCGGCACGTCGACCAGCCCGAGTCCCAGTGCAGCCTGGTCGAACTGGACCCATTCCACCGAATTGCGGCGCAGCAGGGCCACGCGATCGCCCGGCGCGAGCCCTTCGCGGCGCAGGGCGGCCTGCATGGCCGCCGCCCGGGCGCCCATGGCCCGCCAGGTGTACGCAACCCAGTCACCCTTGGCCGGATCGAACTGCCGATAGGCGACCTTGCGTTCCGATCGCCGCATTCGTTTGGCGAAGAGCCCCGGCAGGGTGCGGGCCGTCTCCGGGGGGATGACATCACGCATGCTGGACTTCCTCTGCTTCTTCTTGTTCAGGTCATCCCGGCTGCTCCTTCAGCCGCTCCCAGCCCGCGTCCGGAAGAAACCGGGACCCATGACGCGAGGCCAGATCATGCATGCGCGTTTCGATTTCCTCAACCCCGCGTGATCGGGCATAGTGCATGGGGCCGCCGCGGAAGGGGGCGAAACCGGTGCCGAAGATCATGCCGGCATCGAGCAGGTCGGCATCCTCCACCACGCCTTCGCGCAGGCAGGCGGCGGCTTCGTTGAGCATGCGGTCGATGAGTCGTTCCTGCAGTTCGGCGAGCTGCGCGGGGGCTGTCCGGCCCGTGCGGCGGCGCACCGGCCGCCCCTTGCGCCAGACGTAGAATCCCCGGCCCTGCTTGCGCCCCAGGTGTCCTGCCTCGACCAGCTCTCGCAGGCGGTCGGGCACGGCCATGCCGAAGGCCTCTCCCAGGATCTCGCCCACATGCAGGCAGATGTCCAGGCCCACGGTGTCTGCCAGCTCGATTGGTCCCATGGGCATGCCGAAGTCGCGGGCGGCATGATCCACCACTTCCGGCGGCACCCCTTCCTCGACCAGCTCGACGGCTTCGAGCAGGTAGGGCATCAGCACCCGGTTGACCAGAAAGCCCGGCCGGCTCGCGACCGGCAGCGGCAGGCGGTCGATGGCACGCACGAAGGCCAGGCCGCGCTCGATCGCCTCCGGCGCCGAGCGCTCGCCCCGGACCACCTCGACCAGCTGCATCTTCGCGACCGGATTGAAGAAATGCAGGCCGAGCAGGCGTTCCGGGCGTTCCAGCACTTCAGCGAGTTGCTCCAGGGGGATGCTGGAGGTGTTGGTGGCCAGCAGCGCTTCCGGTTTCAGTCGCGGCTCGAGCGAGGAAAACAGGGCCTGCTTGGCCTGCGGATCCTCGAAGATGGCTTCGATGACCAGGTCGGCCCTCGGTACGTGATCGCCACGAATGTCCGGGATCAGGCGATCGAGGACGGCGGTGACCTTGCGGGGATCCCGCAGTCGCTTGCGGAACAGTTGCGCGGCACGGCCGATCGCGGCCGCGACACGGTCCATCGACTGGTCCTGCAGTGTTACCCTGAATCCCCGCAGCGCGCACCAGGCCGCGATGTCGCCGCCCATCACGCCGGCGCCGACGACATGGACGTGGGCAACGTCCGCGTCCTGCCGTTTCGCCAGACCCTTCAGCCGTTCCTGGAGGAAGAACACCCGCACCAGATTCTGGGCCGTCTCGCCGACGATCAGGTCGGCCACGCTCTCGGCCTCGGCCGCGAGCATGGCGCGGGGCTCGCCGCCGTGGCGCGCCCAGAGATCGATGAGCGCGTGCGGTGCCGGGTAATGGCGACGGGGCGCCCTGGCTTCGGTCTGCCGGTGCAGCCAGGGTGCCAGCAGCTGCCTGATTGGCGTCCGGTTGCCCAGCGCCGCCCACCGGCTCGGCTGATGACGCGGCGGACGCTGGCGCAGCATCTCGATCGCGGCCTGCTCGAGCAGCCGCTCGGGTACCGCATGATCGACCACCCCGGCGCGCTTCGCCTGCCGGGCGCGAAGCGCGCGGCCGGTCAGCATGAGCTCCAGGGCCGGCAGGCCGCCGATGAGCCGGGTCAGGCGCACGGTGCCGCCGAATCCCGGATGGATGCCGAGGCGCACTTCCGGCAGGCCGATGCGGGTGCGTTCGTCGTCGCAGGCGATCCGGTAGTCGCAGGCCAGCGCCAGTTCCAGCCCTCCGCCCAGACAGTAGCCCTGGATCAGGGCCAGGGTGGGGAAGGGGAGCGCCTCGATCGCATCGGCGGCCCGTTGGCCCAGATGGATGAAAGCCAGCGCCTCCTCGCGCGAGGGCATCGGCGAGAAGCGACTCACGTCGGCGCCGGCGATGAATCCCGAGCGTTTCCCCGAGCGGAGGATCATGCCCTTCGGGGGCTGGTCGCGCACGGCCTCGAGCAGCGCGAGCAGTTCTTCCAGCACCTCGGGCGAGAGCACATTGGCGCCGCGATCGCGCACGTCGATCACGAGTTCGCCGAACCCGTCGTCCCGTTGTCGGTACGACCAGTGTGTCTTCCGGATCTCCATCATGTTGCTCCTTGCAGGGATTCGATCAGCATGGCGCCGCCCTGGCCGCCGCCGATGCACAGCGAGGCCATGCCCAGGCGGCCACCCGTGCGCGCCAGCACCCGGGCCAGATGCAGCACGATCCGGGCGCCGCTGGCGCCGACCGGATGGCCGATGGCGATGGCGCCGCCATCGACGTTGAGGCGATCCTCGTCGATGGGCGTGAAGGCGGATTCCAGACCGAGTTCGGTGCGACAGTAGTCGGGATCCTGCCAGGCCGCCAGACAGGCCAGCACCTGGGCGGCGAAGGCCTCGTTGATCTCCCAGGCATCGATGTCCGGGCTGTCGAGCTCCCGGCGCCGGAGAATGGGCGCCATGGCATGGACCGGGCCCAGGCCCATCCGGGCCGGGTCGAGGCCTGCCCACTCGGAATCGAGGACCTGCGCCAGCGGTTCGAGTCCGTATCGCGCCACGGCGGTTTCGGAGGCGAGCAGCAACCAGGCCGCACCGTCGGTGATCTGGGCGCTGTTGCCGGCCGTGATCCGGCCGAACGGCTTGTCGAAGGCCGGTTTCAGTCGGGCGAGCGCCTCCATGTCGGTGTCCGGCCTCACCCCGTCGTCCTGTACATGGGCACGGCCCTCGGTATCGGCCAGAGGCAGGATCTCGTCGTCGAGACGACCTGCATGCTGGGCGGTGGCGAGACGGTGATGGCTGCGCATGGCGTAGGCATCCATGGCCTGTCGGGTGATGCCGAAGCGGGTGGCCAGGTTTTCCGCCGTCTGGCCCATGGAAAGCCCCACCACCGGATCGGTGAGCCCGCGCAGGAGCCCGATGACCGGCGCCAGTGCCGAGGGCCGCAGCCGGGCCAGGGCACGGGCGCGGGCGGGCAGGGTGCGGGCCCGCTGCCAGTCGGCCAGCCAGGCGGCAAAGGCCTCGCCCAGCAGCAGGGGGGCATGGCTCATGGCCTCCACACCGCCGGCGAGCACCAGATCGGCGCAGCCTTCGGCGATATGCCGGGCGGCCGTGTCCAGCGCCTGCAGGCCGGAGGCGCAGTTGCGCTGCACGGTGAAGGCCGGGACCCGTTCGCCGCAACCGGCGCGCAATGCCACCACGCGTGCGATATTGGCCTCGTCGGGACCCGGCATCACGCAGCCCAGAATCACTTCGTCCAGGGCTTCCGGGTCGAACGGCTGGCGCAGCAGCAGCGGGATGGCGGTGCGGGCGGCGAGGTCGGCTGCATGAAAGGGGCCTGGGCGTCCGCGGGCCTTGAGGAACGGGCTGCGGGCGCCATCGACCAGATAGACGGGGCGTCTCAACCGGCATTCGGCATGGTTTGCGGCCATTGGCAGAGTCCTCCGAGTTCCCGGGGAGAGAAGGCATCGACGGCAATGATCCGCTGGCGCAGGATCTGCAGCTCCCGCACGGTATCCGCTTCCCTGTCGGTGACGAGCCCGAGTTCGCGCGCATCCTGCAGCCGGTC
>JALVEM010000458.1 GCA_027030825.1 Thiohalobacter sp. | reverse complement strand
CGGGATTGTCTCGTGGATGCCGGCGACGTGGACTGATCGGCCTGTCTGAATCAGGGTCGAGCCACCGGGCTGCCGACCACGAGAACCCGGGCCCGACAAGCTGCTGAGGCAGTCAGGCCTTCTCGTCCAGTAACCGGCCGAGCAGCTCGTCTTCAGCCTGCAGGACACGGATGGCGAGCAGGGACTGCCGTTCTCCGGCCTTCAGCTCGAGCAGTGCAGGCACCGGACTGGCAGGCGAGTCAGCCGACATCTGCTGCGGATCGGCAAGTCGACCGGCAGCCTCCCTCATCCGCCGTCTTCCCTGTTGCAGGCCGGAGATGGCCGTGTGCATGGTGCCGGTGATCTTCATGGAACTTCCTCATGCAAGGACATCGAGCAGGCGCCCTCTCGAATCCGTTGCCGCCGGAGAGGCAGGTGAGTCGTCCGTCCGATTCGGATCGTCGGCCCTTGGCGAATCCGCATCGCCGTCGCCTCTTTGTCTGCGCATCCTGGGATCACGTGCCGGGCGTTCGGGCACGGCTGGCTGAAGCACGGGGCGGGGCGTCACCGCCGCCCGGGTTGCCTGTGGTGACAGCGGTGCACCTTCCTGGGCCGGAAGGGGCGCTGGCGGTCCGGTTGTGGTCGTGATCTGCATGACGGCGGCTCCCGATGCCTGCCGTCCCTGGATGTGAACGAGTCTCCTTCATTCGGGATATCGGCCACTTCCACCGGCACTTGAGCGGAGGCGGAGTCTTCCAGAACATCCTGATATACTCTGCTCCCCGGAATTCTCATGCGGCAAGGGAGAGAAAGATGAAGCGAGCGAATCATGCGGGGTTCCTGATGCTGGCGGCGGGCCTGTGGTCGGGGGTGGCCATGGCGGCCGATGCGATGCAGCAGAAGGTCGTCGAGGAGAACATTCGCCCCATCGGCACCGTGGTGGTGGCAAAACCGAAAAAGGCTGCTCCGGCTGCCGAGGCACAGGTCGCTTCCGCTGCCACGAGCACAGGACGCAGCGGCAAGCAGATCTACGACAGTACCTGTGTGGCCTGTCACGGCGCGGGCGTGGCCGGCGCGCCGAAAGTGGGTGACAAGGCGGCCTGGGCGCCGCGCGCAGCACAGGGCATGAAGACCCTCCTGCAGCACGCCGCCCAGGGCTTCAAGGCCATGCCGCCCAAGGGCACCTGCGCAGACTGTACGGAAGCCGAACTCGAGGGTGCGATCAATTACATGCTGAGCCAGAGCGGTGTGAGTGCCGGTGGCCAGAGTCAGGCCTCTGCTCCTTCACCTGCACCGGCAGCTGCGCCTGCCGCCGCTTCGGGTGACAACCTCAAGGGAGATGCCGTGCATGGCGAGAAGATCGTCCAGTCGTCCTGCTTTGCCTGTCACGGCACGGGCGCGGCCGGTGCACCGAAGATCGGCGACAAGGCGGCCTGGGCGCCGCGCATCGCCCAGGGGATGGAAACCCTGCTGAAGCATGCCATCCAGGGTTACAAGGCGATGCCCCCCAAGGGCACCTGCATGAGCTGCAGCGAGCAGGACCTGCTCGATGCCGTCACCTACATGGTGGAACAGAGCAGTTGATCTCATCTGCAGGGCCGCTGAGTGTTCCTGGTCAGCGGCCCTGCAGGATCTCGCGAAGATTCGCCAGGTGCGCCTTGCCGCGCGCCTTCTTCTCTTCCGCCGGCCGTTCATCGCCGTGTCCGCCTTCCCGGACCAGTTCTTCTTCCGGCAGCTCCTCCAGGAACCGGCTCGGTTCGGTCTCGATCCATTCCCCGCCCACCTTGCGCCGCGAGGCATAACTGAAGGTGAGTGACTGCCGGGCACGGGTGATGCCGACATAGGCCAGCCGGCGCTCTTCGGTCAGGTCACCGCTCTCGATGGCGCTGCGGTGCGGGAGCAGCCCTTCTTCCATGCCCACGATGAACACGTGCGGGAATTCCAGCCCCTTGGCCGCATGCAGGGTCATGAGGTGCACGCGGTCGCCGCCCTCCCGCTCGTCCTGGCGATCGAGGATGTCCAGCAGGCTCATGCGTCCGACGAGGTCTTCCAGGCCGACGTTGCCCTCCATGGACCGCGCGGTCTTCTCCATCCAGTCGAACAGTTCCTCCACGTTTTCCCGGCGTCTGCCCGCTTCCTCCGGCGTGGCGGCCCGGGATTCGAGCCAGTCGGCATAGTCGATGCTCTCGACCAGTTCGCGGAACACCGCCACCGGATCGCCGCGCCGCGCCCGGTCGGCATGTTCCGTGATCCAGTCGGCGAAGGTCTCGAGCCGGCGTCGTTGCCGCTCGGCGAGCTGTTCGGAGAGTCCTGCCTCGAAGCAGGCCGCGAGCAGGCCGATGCCGCGTCGGCCGGCCCAGGCCGCGAGCTTCTCCAGGGTCGCCGCCCCGATCTCGCGGCGCGGCGTGTTGACGCAGCGCAGGAAGGCGCGGTCGTCGTCGGGATTGACCAGCAGACGCAGGTAGGCGACCAGGTCCTTGACCTCGGTGGTGTCGAAGAAGGAGGTGCCGCCGCTGACGTGATACGGAATGCGGTGCTCGCGCAGCACCTTCTCGAAGGGGCGGGACTGGTGATTGCCGCGATACAGGATGGCGAAATCCCCGTCCCGGGCGCGCGACTGGAAGCGCCGGTGCAGGATCTCGGACACCACCCGTTCGGCCTCGTGTTCCGGATCGCGGCAGGCCATCACGCGCAACGGTTCGCCCTGCCCGAGCCGGCTCCACAGGCGCTTTTCGAACAGGTGCGGATTGTGCGCGATCAGGGTGTTCGCGGCCTTCAGGATGCGCCCCGTGCAGCGGTAGTTCTGTTCCAGCTTGATGACCGTCAGGCGAGGATAGTCCTCGGCCAGGCGGGCCAGGTTCTCCGGTCGGGCACCGCGCCAGGTGTAGATCGACTGGTCGTCGTCGCCGACCACGGTGAAGTTGCCGAGGGGGCCTGCGAGCAGCCGGATCAGCCGGTACTGGGCGGGGTTGGTGTCCTGGTATTCGTCCACCAGCAGGTAGCGGATGCGTTCGCGCCACTGCTCCAGGACCTCGGGGCTGGATTCGAAGAGTCGCACCGGCTGAAGGATCAGGTCGTCGAAATCGAGCGCGTTGTAGGCGTGGAGCTGCGCCTGATAGGCGGCATAGAGCTGCGCGCAGGCGACATCGCGCGGGGTCTCGGCGCCGGCCAGCGCGGTCTCGGGCTCGATGCCGTCGTTCTTCCAGGCGCCGATCCGCCAGCGTGCCGTCTCCGGATCGAGGCTCAGGCGCTGTTTGCGCAGCAGTTCCCCGATCTGGTGCAGGCTGTCGTGGGCGTCGAAGATGGAGAAGCCGGGCCGATAGCCGAGTCGGCTGTGGGCCTCGCGCAGGATCTCGAGCCCCAGGGCATGGAAGGTGGAGATGCGCAGGCCGCGGGGTGGGCGGTCGGAGAGCAGTCTGCCGACCCGCTCGCGCATCTCTCGCGCGGCCTTGTTGGTGAAGGTCACCGCCAGCAGCTGGCGGGGGCGGTAGCCGCACTCCCGGATCAGCCAGGCGATCTTGCGCGTGATGACGCCGGTCTTGCCGCTGCCGGCGCCGGCGAGGACGAGCAGGGGGCCATCGAGGTGCCGGACGGCGGCACGCTGTTCGGGGTTGAGTTCCATCCAGGGGGCGGTTCCGGAGATTCGGGGTGCCGATTCTACCCTTCCCGGGCCGGTGGCGGGAGGGCCGCATCCGGCTGTCCAAACGCGACACGCATCTCAATTTCGCCCGGGCGATGTCAACCGGCTGCCCGAGATGTGAACGGATGCACGCAGAATGCGTCCTGCCGGGTCGATGCCGAGAGCGTCCATGAACCACAAGCCGAGGTAGGCCGTGCCATTGCGACTTCGTTGTCTGCTCTCCCGTCACCAGCAGAGACTCGTGCACCGTCTGCAGCGACTGCACGACACCTCTCCCCGGACCTATCTGGCGGTCGTGGGGATCGCCGCGCTGACGGGCGCGGGAGTGCTCATGACGCCGG
Source organism: Thiohalobacter sp. (assembly GCA_027030825.1). Classification (GTDB taxonomy): domain Bacteria; phylum Pseudomonadota; class Gammaproteobacteria; order Thiohalobacterales; family Thiohalobacteraceae; genus J048. The sequence continues at coordinate 3,508 of JALVEM010000458.1, read as the reverse complement.
CGCTGATCGTGCTGCTCGCGGTTGCCGACCTGGGAGCCCTGGGGCTTTCTCCTGCCGCCTGGGGTGTTGTGCAGTGGTTCGAGGCCGGCGTCGGTCTGCTGGCGGCGGGCCTGACCGGGGTGCAGGCGCGCATGCGCTATCGCCTGCCGGAAGGCATCCGGATCGGTGCGCGGGCGGCGCCGGCGCTGCACGAGGAGATCGAGCGGGTACGGCGCCACCTGCGGGCCGCTGCCGTGGTATCCGTGCATGTCGATGCCCGGCCACGGGTGGCCCTGGTCCGCCAGCCCCATCCGCTGCTGCCGCTGCTGCATCGCAACCGGCTGCTGATCGGGGCGCCCGTGCTGGCCTCGCACGGCCCGGATCATTTCCGGGTTGCGCTCGCCCGGGCGCTGAGCGAGGTGTCCGCCCACAATCTGGGTCTGGCCGCCTGGCTGTGCCGGTTGCGCCAGAGCTGGGTGCAGTATCGTGCCGCCATCGACCGCCAGCGGGGCGGCTGGCTGCTGGCACGCTGGATGGACCTGTTCGCACCCTTCTATAGCCGCATCACGCAACCGCTGCTGGAGACGGCCGAACTGCAGGCGGACCGGCTGGCCTGTCTGGTGGCCGAGGAAGAGGTGGTGGCCGAGACCCTGTGCCGGGACCAGCTGCTGTCCGCCTTTCTGGAGGAGTACTACTGGCCCCGGATCCACAAGAGCGCGGAACGCCATCCCGAACCCCGATTCCGGCCCTATGCCCATCTGCCGCTGCTGATCCGCCGCAAGCTGGACCGGGTCCGGGGGCTGCGCTGGCTGCGCTCGGCCTGGCACGGCGACGGCAGCCGGTCATCGCCCCTGTTCCGGCGTCGGCTGGAGGCGCTGGGTCTGACGGAGCCGGTCTGGGTGCCGACGCCCGACGAGAATGCCGGGGAACGCTATCTCCCCCCGGAGCGCCTTTCGGCCATTCACGAGCGGCTGGACGTGCGCTGGATGGAACGCGAGCGCGAGCATTGGCAGCTGCGCTGGCAGACGGCGAATCAGGGCCGGGAACGCATGCAACGCCTGGGCAGGCAGCTGGCGGCGGGGCGGCTCGATGCCCGGCAGGCGCTGGAATATGCGGCGCTGTGCCGCAAGCATGCCTCCCGGGAGGAAGCGCGGGCGGCCCATGAAACCCTGCTGTCCCTGTTTCCGGAAGATGCGGGGGTGCTCTATGGCGTGGGGAAATATTATGTGTCGATCGGGGATCCCCATGGCGTGAAGCTGCTGGAGCTGGCCATGGAGAAGGATGCCCGCTACGTCCAGAACGCCTGTTCCCTGATCGCGGAATTCGTGCGCCGGTCCGGGTGCCGCGAGCTGGTGACCGAATTCGTGCAGCAGAAGCTGCAGGCCCGCCGGCAGACCGGCTGACCACCGAATCGTTCAACGATTGAGCAGGGCGTCGAGTTCGCGCAGCCGGGCAACGAGCGCGGCCGAGCCCCAGCCGGAGCGCTCGAGCATGACTTCCGCATAGGGCGCGATGGCGCTGCCGCGCGGCAGCGGCTGTCCCGTGCTCTCGAGCTGGCGCAAGCGGGGGATGAGCACCCACTGCAGCCAGTGTTCGAAGGGCAGGGTGTCGTGGCAGAAGGGCATTTCGCTGGCCAGCGCCTCGGGCGGTGGCGGCGTCTCCGACCAGCGCCCCTCGCGGCGCAGGATCGCCTCGATGGCCGCGAGAATCGCTTCAAGTTCGGTCATTGCACATGGTCAGGGATTCGGCCTCCAGGATCTGCTCGGGCGTGAGGCGGGGCGCCAGTTCCAGCAGGAATTCACGCGCCGAGTCGTCGCCGTGGCGAACCGCGCACTGATACCACGCATAGGCACGTATGAGATCGGCCTCGACGCCGCGACCGGTCTCGTAGGCCCAGCCCAGCCCCTGCATGGAGCCCGCGATGCCCGATCGCGCGGCTTCCTGCCAGCAGCGCACGGCGAGCCGGTCGTCCGGCGGCGTCCCCAGCCCCTTGTGATGGAGCCAGCCCAGAAAATGGATGGCGAGCGGGAGGCCCTCGTCGGCCATGGCCTGCACCAGCGCGAAGGCCTCTTCGAACCGCCCCCGGCCCAGGGCGTCGATGGCCTCCCGAAAGCGGGGGTCGTCCTCGTCAGGATCGACGACGTGCATCCTCGTGCTCCATGCGTTCGACCAGGGCCTCCCAGCGGCATTCCCGCAGGGATCCGGCCAGGCGATGGATGGCGCCCTCGCGGAGCGCCTGACGGACGGCCTTGCGACCGCGGACGCCATAGAAGGGCAGCATGATCTCGGTGGCCTGGTCCCGATAGCGGGGCAGCGGCGTGAGCACGTCACGCCGGCGGGTATGCCAGGCGTCCTCGCCGACCGCGCAGGGGGTGTCGAAGACGTTGAACAGGCGGCAGGCCTGGGGGCGCAGGGGATGGATGCCGCAGCGTTCGTCGATCAGGAAGGGGCAGGCATCGAGCGCCTCGGCCGTGCGCAGCCGTTCGCGGATGCGCTCGCGATCGGGATCCTGCAGTTTCTCGGCGACGTACCAGGCGATGCCCATGAGCTCCAGCGGATAGACCGGGATGTCCACGTGTGTCCGGCAGCAGTTGGCGCAGCCCTTCCGGCAGGCGAGCCGACGGCCCTGGGCGGTTTCCCGGCGGATGGCCTCGGCCACCCCCTGGTCGGTGACGTGCAGGGCCTCGAGGAGGATGGACAGCCAGGGCAGCCGGGCCTCGTCTTCCGGAAACCGCAGGCGGCCGGGGGCGGTTTCGGGCTGGGTCTGGGTCATGGCGGCCATTATCCCGCCCGCTCCTCGTGCCCGCAATGCGCCGTTCGGATGAACAAAACAGGAATAGCCACGGAAGCACACGGAAAGCACGGAAAAGAATTGCTTTGTCGATCAACACCACCCCGTAGAGTTGCGCTTTCTCTTTCGTCTTTTCGGGCGATCTACCCTGTCGTCCCGGACGAAGCATCGCGAAGCGATGCGATGATCCGGGACCTCGACAGCGAAGCCGCCGTTTCACACCGCAGGCAGCCTTTGCGAGGTCCCGGCTCTGCGCCTCGCTTCGGCCGGGACGACGACTGTCATTGCTTTCTCTCCCGTCATTCCGGGCGAGCCCACCTCCTTTTTCGTCATTCCGGGCGAGCGAGCGGAGCGAGCGAGACCCGGAATCCAGAAACCCCGCCGATCCATGCCATTGGGGTTCATTCATTTCCTGGGTTCCGGATCTCGCCTTCGGCGAGTCCGGAATGACTCAAGGTTGGCGCTTCGCACTGTCCGGAATGACCGAAGGAGTGGATCCCGGATCGGTGCTCCGCACCGTTCGGGATGACTGAGGTGGGGACTGCGCGGGTTTTCGGGATGACGGGGGCGGGTCATTCCGGCCAAGCGGCCCGGTATGCCGGGCCGCGCGAGCCGGAATCCAGAAACCATGCCGATCCATGCCGCCGTGGCTGATGTTCTTCCTGGATTCCGGATCGGCGCTGCACGCCGACCGGAATGACCATCATGGGGATTCCCGGTCCATGCAACGGTACTGCA
>JALVEM010000457.1 GCA_027030825.1 Thiohalobacter sp. | reverse complement strand
ACAAACGTGGTTTCTGGATTCCCGCTCGCGCGTCCCGGCAAGCCGGGCCGCTTGGCCGGAATGACGAAGATCTGAATCCTGTATTCTGAATTCTGTATTCTTTACCCTCAAAACCAACCAGACACCCCGGAATCACTCGCCATGGACCTGACACCGCTGACCGCCGTCTCCCCCATCGACGGCCGCTATGCCCGCAAGACCGAGGACCTGCGCCCGATCTTCAGTGAATACGGCCTCATTCGCCATCGCGTGCTGGTCGAGATCCGCTGGCTGCAGGCGCTCTCCGAAGAACCTCTGATCGCCGAAGTGCCGCCCTTCAGCGAGCATGCCGGCAATCTGCTGGAAGGCATCATCGAGAACTTCAGCCTCGAGGATGCACAACGGGTCAAGAACATCGAGCGCACCACCAACCACGACGTCAAGGCGGTGGAATATTTCCTCAAGGAGAAGATCGCCGGCAACCGGGAGCTGGAGGCCGTCTCCGAGTTCATCCACTTCGCCTGCACCTCGGAAGACATCAACAACCTGGCCTATGCCCTGATGCTGCGCGAGGGGCGTGGCCAGGTGCTGTTGCCGGCGCTCGACGACGTCATCCATGCCATTCGTGACCTGGCCCACGCACATGCGGAACTACCCATGCTCTCGCGCACCCATGGCCAGCCGGCCTCGCCGACCACGCTGGGCAAGGAAATGGCGAATTTCGTGTATCGGCTGCGCCGCGAGCGGGAAACGCTGGTCGCCGTACCCATCCTCGGCAAGATCAACGGCGCGGTCGGCAACTACAACGCGCATCTCGTCAGCTATCCGGAGGTGGATTGGCCGGCCTTTGCCGAGCGCTTCGTGACGGAACGGCTCGGCCTCGAGTGGAATCCCTACACCATCCAGATCGAGCCGCACGACTACATCGCCGAACTCTTCGACGCCATGCGGCGCATCAACGTGATCCTGATCGACTTCGCGCGCGATGTGTGGGGCTACATCTCGCTGGGCTACTTCCGGCAGCGCACCGTGGCCGGCGAGGTCGGTTCCTCGACCATGCCGCACAAGGTCAATCCCATCGACTTCGAGAATGCCGAAGGCAACCTCGGCATCGCCAACGCCCTCCTTCATCATCTGGCGGAGAAGCTGCCGGTCTCGCGCTGGCAGCGCGATCTCAGCGATTCCACGGTACTGCGCAACCTCGGCGTCGGCTTTGCGCACGTGGTCATCGCGCTCGACTCGCTCGCGCGCGGCATCGGGAAGCTGGAGGCCAACCCGCCGCGCCTGCGCGAGGACCTGCAGGCCACCTGGGAGGTGCTGGCCGAAGCGGTGCAGACCGTCATGCGCCGTCACGGCATCGAGAAGCCCTACGAGAAACTCAAGGAACTGACGCGCGGCAAGGGCATCGATGCCGATTCGCTGCGCGAGTTCATCCGGCAGCTCCCCCTGCCCGAGGAAGCGAAACAGCGCCTGCTCGAGCTCACGCCGGAGACCTATACCGGCAACGCTGCCGAGCAGGCGAAACGCATCTGAGGGTGTTTTCTGGCCTGGAGCCGCGAGCTTCGGTATTCTCGGCCCATGGACTGGCAGGATGAGGACGACGAGGTCGGATTCGTCGTCGCGCGCGCCGACTGGGTCAAGGACGAATCCGCCATCCGGCGCATCCGCGAGGCGGTCTTCGTCGAGGAACTGGGCATCCCGCCCGAACTGGAGTGGGACGGCACGGACGAGGACTGTGCGCATTTTCTCGCCTATGCGCTCGACGGCACACCCATCGCCACGGCCCGACTGACCGCCGAGGGCCAGATCGGTCGCATGGCCGTCCTGCCCGAATGGCGGGGTCAT
>JALVEM010000456.1 GCA_027030825.1 Thiohalobacter sp. | reverse complement strand
ATTTCCCGTCGTCGTGGCCGGACGCTGGCCATCGTGCGCACACACGGCATGCCTTCCGTGGCCCTGGCCAATATGCTGAGGAAGAGCGATCTGTTCGACGAGGTCTCGCTCGACATGCACGTGCAGATCGCCTCCGTCACACCTTCGGATCCGCTCTTCGACGATCTCTGGGGGCTGCACAACGAGGGACAGCAGGGTGGGCAGCCGGATGCGGACATCGATGCGCCCGAGGCCTGGGACATCACGACCGGCAACGGCGAGAGCATCATCGCGATTATCGACAGCGGCATCCATTACCGGCATCCCGATCTGGCCGACAACATCTGGACCAATCCGGGAGAGATCTGCGACAACGGCATCGATGACGACGACAACGGCTATGTGGACGACTGTCACGGCATCGATGTCGTCAACGATGATGGCGATCCACTCGACGACAACGGGCATGGCACCCATGTGGCCGGCACCATCGCCGCCGTGGCCAACAACGGCATCGGCATCGCCGGCATCAACTGGCACGCGAAACTGCTCGGATGCAAGTTCATCACTGCCGAGGGAGGCGGTGCGTTGTCGGGCGCCATCGAGTGCCTGGACTACCTCATCGGCCTGCGCGAGCGCGGCATCAACATCGTTGCCAGCAACAATTCCTGGGGGAGCCCGTTCAGGGTGCCCATTCTCGAGGAGGCCATTCGGGCTTCGGTGGATGCCGGTATCGCCTTCATCACCGCGGCGGGCAACTATGGTGTGGACATCGAGTCCGCCGGCTTCTATCCCTGCAGCTTCCCTGTCGACGGCCTGATCTGTGTCGCGGCCACCGACCGGGAAGATCGTCTGGCCGACTTCTCCAGCCGGGGCGCCGTCTCGGTGGACGTGGCCGCGCCCGGTGACGGTATCCTGAGCACGGTGCCCGAAGTGGAAATGATCCCGCTGGATCGATTCCGGGAGGACGCCGAAGGCGGCGGCCTGCGCTGGAAGACCTATTCCAGCAACGGCGTCAACTGGCATCGCAGCCTGCTCGAGAGCCGATCACCGACCCATTCCTGGGCGGCGGGCGATGCCGACGGCAGGCTCGTGCCGGGCCAGGTCAGCACGCTGGAGCTCGACCAGGACATCGATCTTTCCGATCTGCGTGACCAGCAGGTCTATTTCCGCATGTACCTGATGTCCGGGGTCTGGTCCTACGCGGATTACATGGAGCTCTATTTCAGTGGCGACGGCGGCAGGACGTGGGAGCTCGACAGCCGTTATTCCGGGCTGTTCCTTGGTGAGTGGCGTGAGACCGAGAGCGTGATCGCGAATCGCTACAAGACAGCCCATTTCCGCATCAGGCTGGTCGTCCATGCCGGCAGCGGAAAATCCCATTACGGCTTTTTCGTCGACGACATGGGGCTCTTCGTGCGTCGGATTCGGCCCGGTTATGCCTTCCATCGCGGTACTTCCATGGCCACGCCCCATGTCACGGGCGCCTATTCGCTGCTGGCCGAGACGCATCCCGGAGCCGACATCACCGAACTCAAGGACATCCTGATTCGCAGCTCCGACCCCGTCGAGGGCCTGGAGAACCGGACGGTGAGCGGTGGCCGTATCAATCTGGCGCAGGCGCTGGATGATACCCGCCGGCCCCGGCTGCGGTTGTCGACGGAGAGTCTGTATCTTGGTGACGTGGCCCAGGATGTTCAGTCGCCGGCGAAAAATCTTCGCATCAGAAACGTGGGCCGCGGTGAACTGCATTTGCAGGAGGTGAGGCTCGAAGGCGCCCAGGCGTCTGCCTTCACGATCGTCGACAACGGCTGCAGCGCGCAACTGGGCTGGGGCGGGGAGTGTCGTGT
>JALVEM010000455.1 GCA_027030825.1 Thiohalobacter sp. | reverse complement strand
CCGACCCCTTCACCGCGCCCGGCAAGGAGATCTACGTGCCGCCCAAGCTCATCGGCCCGAATCTGGAGGAACAGGCGCAGTTCAACATCAACCGGGCCCGTATCGGCGTCCGGGGCGCCAACTTCCCACTCGATACCAAGACCAACTATTTCGTGCTGCTGGAGATGGGCAACAACGGCATCACGCACGGTTCCGGTTCCTTTGCGCATCTGACCGATGCCAGCGTGACCCTCAATCACATCCCCGGCGCCCGAATCCGCCTCGGCATGTTCAAGTATCCGGGATCCGAGGAGGGCCTGCAGGCCATCCATGTCTTCGACTGGATCAATTTCACCATGGTCACCAACCAGCTGCTGCTCGAACGCTTCCCGACGAAGGAGGATGTCAAGAATGCCTCGGACCCCAAGCAGCGCGACCTCAACGCCATCGACGGCACGCTCAACGAAAACCTGATCTCGAATCCGGTCGGCGCCTTCCGTGACATCGGGGTGCAGGTGTTCGACACCTTCCGCAGGGCGGACTGGGAACACTCCTATGCCGTGATGTACGGCAACGGCCATGGCCTGAATCTCGGCAACGGCGACGGCAAGGGCAATCTGTACCTGTACTGGTCGTCGGAGAAGGTCTTCGGCGGCAAGGGCGGTCGCCGAGAAGGATGGAAGAGTTTCGTCTGGTGGCAGCAGGGTGACCGCAAGCTCTACAGTTACGATACGGGCACGGACACCTTCAGCACCGAGACCGTCACCCGTACCCGCTGGGGTCTCGGCACCAAGTATCTCAAGAAACCCTTCCGGGTCACCGCCGAATACATGAGGGGCAAGGGCGCCATCTTCTACGGCCCCCACAATCCCGACAGGCTGCTGAACGACCGCAAGGCCTCGGGCTGGTACCTCGAGGGCGGCTGGTACATTCCGGGCACGAAATGGGAGATCGACGCCCGCTACGACCGCTACACCCGGGACGAGAACGATGCCGGCGCGGACACGCGCTTCCGCACCTTCACCATCGGCGCCCAGTACCACTTCAACAAGAAGACCCGGATCAACATGGAGTACGCCTTCCGGAACTTCGAATCCGACGTGGTCAACGTGGACAGGCAACTCGAGGACGTGGGTGGACGCTTCGCCATCCAGGTGACGGCGATCTTCTGATGCCCAGCAGGGAAACTTCGAGGCCCCGCCCCGGCGGGGCCTTTTTCATTTGCGCCCGTTCTCTTCCGCCTCACGGCGCTCGCGCCGCAGTTCGGCGTCGCGATGCATGATGTGACTGCAGATGAGATCCCGGTCGGACTCGCGAATGTGCTCGAATTCCACCGCCACCTGCCACGGCCGGTCTCCGATGGCCACATCGAGCCGCTCGCAATGCACCACGCGCGCCACGGCCAGAATACCGAGCGCTTCCGGCAGCAAGGCCAGGCGCACCCGCAGGCGCTCGTCGACCCCGTATTCCCGCTCGCTCGGGAACACGAGGCCACCGGCGCTGAGATTGACTCGCACCGGCTCGTGCCGTGCGGGATTCATCTGCTCCAGCACGAACAGGCGCGCCAGATGATTGAGCTTCTGATCGAGCTGGCGAAGGTAACGCGCCAGCTCGGGCATGCGCGTGGCGAAGCCGCTGACCATGCGCGACATGGCCCGGGAACTGGTCTCGAAGCTGGCCGCCACGGTGAAACGGTCCGGCACACGGTCGGCGAGCGTCTCGCGAACCCGAGCCACGCCTTCCTCATCGACGCGCTCGTACTCCAGCAACACGAAGTCGTCGATGCGGTAGAACTCCCTGCGTTCCTTTCTACGAGGTTCCTGCATTCCTGTCTCCCGGCTGCCCGACCGAGGGAGCGGCCTTCCTTTCATCCTTCGCCGGCAGGATGTCGGCCGGCAACGGCGCCGTCACGAAGGGATCATCGGCAGCGGGCGTCTCCGCGGCCCTGTGTGCTGCCGGGTCGTCCGCGACTTCGTCACGCCCGGCCTGCTGCTCCTGCGAGCCTGCCGGTGCCGCCTGACCGGACCCCGCCCCCTGCCGCATCCCGTCCTCCGGTTTCTCCGCCACGGCAGACGCACGCCTCTCCCGCGCCTCCTGGCGCAGCCGCTCACGTTCCACGGCCTTCTTCGTCATCCCTTCGATCGCCTGTGCACGGGCCTTTTCCTGGTTGCCGGTCGCGGCGATCGGGGTTCTGACCCTGAGGTCGTCTCCCTGCTCGATGACGATCTCGACACGCCGGTTCATGGCCCGGTGTGCGGGCGTGTCGTTCGGCACCAGGGGACGCGTATCCGCCAGTCCACGGACCGAGGCACGCTTCGCCGGCAACCCGGCCTCCTCGATCAGCTCCAGCAGGACCGAGACCGCGCGCGCCGAGGAGAGGTCCCAGTTGGAGCGGAACCGGTCGTTGAAGATCGGCCGGTCGTCCGTGTGCCCGACCACGGTGATGCGCCCCGGCAGCTTCTTCAGCAACCCGCCGATCTTCATCAGCGTGGGACGGAAACTGTCCTTGAGATGATCGCTGCCCGGCGGGAAGGTGGCGCGTTCACGGATCCGGATGATGATCTTCATGCCCTCGCGCAGGACCTCGACATTGCCCTTTCGAATCTGGTCGGCCAGGGCAGCGCGGATCTCGTCGACCTTGCGGTCGAGCTCACGGCGCTTCTCGGCCGCCTCGCGCGCCCGTAGCAGCCGCGTGATCTCGGCCCTGGGCACCACCACCATTTCGTCGACGGTGTCCTCCACCTGACCCTGTTCCTTGCGTTCACCTGCCGCATTGCCGTCATGACCGGAATCCACCTGCCGCCCGCCGCCCTTGCGCCCTTTCCTGCCATCGTGATGTCTGCGCTTGCGATCCCCGACATCGAGAAAACGCTTCATGTCGTCGGTGGTGATCTGCTGGACGATGTTGAAGGGGGTGGGATCCGGGCGCCCGGCGCTGAACTCCTGGGCGATGATGTTGATGCCCTTGGGCGGCTCCTTGACCTTGATCTCCCGCTGCACGCCGAAGGCCTCGCGCATGGAACCGGCGATCTGCTTGTACTTGGCCACGTCCATCTCGGAGAAGGACAGCAGCAGCACGAAGAAGCACATGAGCAGGGACATCAGATCCGCGAAGGTCATTACCCACGCGGGGGCGCCGGCGTCCTCCTTCTTCTTCCCGCTCTCTTCCTCATCCATGCCACACTCCCCGGTCAGGCCGCTTCCTTCTCGCCCACCGCATCACGCTTGCTGGGCGGCAGGTAGGTCTTCAGCAGCTCCTCCATGACACGCGGATTGATGCCTTCCTGGATACCGTTGATCGCCTCGAGGATCAGGCTCTTGTTGAGGCGTTCCTCCATGGTGCGATGGGCGAGCTTGTCGGCGATCGGCATGGCGAAGGCGTTGGCGATGACCGCGCCATAGAGCGTGGTGAGCAGCGCCACGGCCATGGCCGGGCCGATCTTCTTGGGATCGTCCATGTTGGAGAGCATCTGCACCAGGCCGATCAAAGTGCCGATCATGCCCATCGCCGGCGCCACGTCGCCGATGGCCTTGAAGATGGCCTGGCCGCGCTCGTGCCGCTCTATCGTGAGATTGATGTCCTTGGTCAGCATGCTGCGCACGAACTCGGGCTCGTGCCCGTCCACGCACAGCTGGATGCCGCGCTTGAGAAACTCGTTGCTGATCTCCTGGTTCTCCAGGCCCAGCACGCCTTCCTTGCGGGCCACGTTGGCCAGCGCCACGCCTTCCCGGATCAGGTCGTTGGGGTCCTCGCTCTTGTGGAGGAAGGCCTTGAGCGCGATCTTGAAGGCGCCGAGAAAATGGCCCAGCGGAAACTTCATGAGCACCACGAAGATGGTGCCGCCCAGCACGACCAGCAGGGAGGGCACGTTGACAAAGATGAGGGCACTGCCACCGACCACGATGGCGGCAGTGATGATGCCGAATGCGCCCAGCAGTCCCAGGAGTGTCGCCAGATCCACGTTTCACCTCGGATTCTCGTGATTGCAGGGCGCTTCCTGCACCCGGTTCGTCAAGGGGCTTATCGGCCGCACTGTCGCCAGCTTGAGGTTGGTTCCGTGACGGCCCGATTCCGGTAGAATGCTTCTCACGCCCTCCACCGCAGAGGTCCCGGCATGCCCCGCGAGAACAAGGACAGGCGTCCCTCCCTGCGCCTCAAGGCCGTCGAGATCGACACCTACCGGGAAAACGTCGCCTATCTGCACCGGAACTGCTCGCTGTACCGGGCCGAAGGTTTCCAGGCGCTCTCCAAGATCGAGCTGCATCACGACGGCCGGCGCATCCTGGCGGTGCTCAACGTGGTGGACGACGAGAACATCGTCGGTCCGGGCGAGATCGGCCTGGCCGAGCAGGCCTTCGCCCAGTTCGGACAGCCGGAGGGGGCGGCGGTCGAGGTGGACCATGCCTCGCCGCCGGCCTCCATGGAGGCCGTGCGCCGCAAGATGGCGGGCGACCGGCTTTCGCACGAGGACTTCATCGGCATCGCCCGCGACATCCGCGAGAATCGCTACTCGAAGGTCGAGATCGCCGCCTTTCTGGTCGCCGTCAGCCAGACCGGGCTGGACCGTGACGAGATCCTGCATCTGACGCGGGCCATGCTCGAGACCGGCGAGCGGCTCGAGTGGGACGAGCCGCTGGTGGCGGACAAGCACTGCATCGGCGGCATCCCCGGCAACCGCACCTCGATGCTGATCGTGCCGATCGTCGCCGCCCACGGCATGCTGATCCCCAAGACCTCCTCCCGCGCCATCACCTCCCCGGCCGGGACGGCCGACACCATGGAGGTGCTCGCCCGGGTGGAACTCTCTCCGGAAGAGCTGCACGAGATCGTGCGTCGGCACCGGGGCTGCCTGGCCTGGGGCGGCACTGCCCGCCTGGCGCCGGTGGACGACATCCTGATTTCTGTGGAACGGCCGCTCGGACTGGACTCGCCGGAACAGATGGTGGCCTCCATCCTGTCCAAGAAACTGGCGGCCGGCTCGACCCATCTGCTGCTCGACATCCCGGTCGGCCCCACCGCGAAGGTGCGCGGCATGGATCAGGCGCTCTCGCTGCGCAAGCGCTTCGAGTACGTGGGCGACCGGCTCGGTCTGCACCTGGAGGCCGTGCTCACCGACGGCCGCCAACCCGTCGGCAGGGGCATCGGGCCGGTGCTGGAGGCCCGCGACGTGATGCAGGTACTGGAGCAGGATCCCGATGCCCCGGAGGATCTGCGCCAGAAGGCCCTGCATCTGGCCGGGCGCATCATCGAATTCGATCCCGATGTCCGCGGCGGCCAGGGCTACAGCATCGCCCGCGACATTCTGGAATCGGGCCGCGCGCTGGCGAGGATGAACGACATCATCGACGCCCAGGGCCGCAACCCGGACCCGCCGGCGCCAGGCAGGCTGACCTTCGAGATCACCGCGGACAAGCCAGGCTACGTCGCCGCCATCGACAACTATCGCATGGCACGGATCGCCCGGCTGGCCGGGGCGCCGCTCAGCAAGGGGGCAGGCGTCGATCTGCTGCGCAAGGTCGGAGACCGTGTCGAGGCCGGTGAGCCGCTCTACCGGGTCCACGCCGAGGTGCCGGCCGAATACCGGTTCGCGCGGGAATTCGCCACCCGGGACAGCGGCTACCGGCTCAGTCCGGAGCCCGTCGAGCCCTTTATCCCCATGGACTTCTGAACATGACTCCTACCCTGCTCCACTTTCCCGCGATGCGCGATCCGGCGCGGCGACTTGCGAAGGCCCTGGAGATCCCGGCACTGGAGATCGACCTGCACCGCTTCCCGGACGGGGAATCCCTCGTCCGCCTCCCGCAGCCCCTGACGGACATCCTGATCCTCGTGTCCTCCATGCACCCGGCGAACGATCGCCTGACCGAGCTGGGGCTCGCCTGCGAGACACTGGCCGAAGCCGGACATCGAGTCCTGCTCGTGCTCCCCTACCTCTGCTACATGCGGCAGGACAAGGCCTTCCGCTCCGGCGAGGCCGTCAGCCAGCGCATCGTCGGGCGCTGGATCGCGCGCTGGGGCGAAGCCCTGGTGACCGTGGATCCGCACCTGCACCGGACCCGCCGGCTCACCGACGCCGTGCCGGTGGCCCGGGCCCGCGTGGTCAGCGCCGCGCCCCTGCTGGGCCGCCATGCCGCCGAACGCTGGCCGGAGGCCGTGTTGCTGGGCCCGGACGAGGAATCGGCCCAGTGGGTCCGGCAGGCCGCTGCGGCCGGATCACTCGAATGGATGGTCGCCCGCAAGCAACGGATGGGCGATCGCGAAGTCCACATCCGGCTTCCGGACCGCCCGGAGCTGCGCCATCGAACCGTTGTGCTGATCGACGACATGTCGGTGACCGGGCGCACGCTGGCCGAGGCGGCCCGCCTGGCCAGGGAGCGGGGCGCACGCCAGGTGCATGCGCTGGTGACCCATGCCCTGTTCGCGGAAGACGCCATCGAAGCGATGCGTGAAGCAGGCGTGGACGAGATCGCGAGCAGCGACAGCCTGCCCCATCCGACCAACCGGATCCGTCTGGACGGCGTACTGGCCCGGGCCGTCAGGGAACTGCTTGCAGCCGAGCCACCCTCTCCCGGAGACAGTCCCTGATGCCCTTCTCGCCCTTCCAGCTCCTGCTCTTCCTGTTCCTCGTCGTCTTTCTGGTGGCGTTCGTCCAGGTGGGCCTGCTCACGCTGGCCTTCGACAAGCTGGGCATTTCTCCTTCGGGCGGACTGACCCTGCTGCTGGCCTCGCTGTTCGGCAGCGCCGTCAATCTCCCCGTGGCGCGCGTCCGCGCCGACGATGCCCTGGCCGGCGACGTGCCGCCCATGCTGCGGGGCCTGCTGCGGGCGCCCGACCGGCCCTTCACCGGCGAGACCGTCATCGCCGTGAATCTGGGCGGCTGCGTCATTCCGGTGCTGTTCTCCCTGCACCTGCTGCTGAACCGTCCGGTCGACCTGCTCGACCTGACACTGGCCACGGTGTTCGTGACCTTCATCAGCTATCGGTTCAGCCAGCCCGTGCCCGGACTCGGCATCGCCATGCCCATGATCATTCCCCCGCTGGCGGCCGCCTTCGCCGCCCTGCTGCTCGACGGTACGGGCAATGCGCCGCTGGCCTACATCAGCGGCACGCTGGGGGTGCTGATCGGCGCCGACCTCCTGCACCTGAAGGACATCCGCCACCTGGGCACTCCCGTCGCCTCCATCGGCGGCGCCGGCACCTTCGACGGCATCTTCATGACCGGCATCATCGCCGCCCTGCTGGCCTGATGCCGATTCGGGATCTACCGCTTTGGTCATCGTGCAAGCCCGCACAGCGTCCCCCTTGGTCATCCCGGAAGCCCGCGCAACACCCCACCTCGAGTCATCCCGGAAGCCCGCACAGCCTCCACCCCAGTCATCCCGGAAGCCCGCGCAGCGGGTTATCCGGGATCCACTCCTTCGGTCATTCCGGACAGTGCGAAGCACTGATCCGGAATCCAGGAAAATTTTCGGCCACGATGGCACGGATCAGCGTGGTTTCTGGATTCCGGGT
>JALVEM010000454.1 GCA_027030825.1 Thiohalobacter sp. | reverse complement strand
CTATCCGCTCGATGCGATCGATGGCGTCTGGCTGCGTTTCGAACAGGAATACTTTCTGCGCCATTCGGTGGACGAGATCGTCTGGCAGACCGACGTGATTCTCCGGCGCGATCCGAACGAGACGGTCACCATCGCCATCCGTGACGTTTCCGAACGAGGCGGCACCGAGATCTTCATCTACATGCCGACCCGCACGGGGCTGTTCGAACAGGTCACCGGCCTGTTCGACCGGCTGGGGCTGAACACCGTGGATGCCCGTATCCTGACCACGCACGACGGCTGGGTGCTGGACACCTATCTGGTCACGGACCGCAACGAGAAGCCGATCAGGGACCCGCACCAGCTCGAACAGATCCGGGGAAGGCTCGAGGCCTCCCTGGCCACGCCGGCCACCGTCACCGAGCTGCCGCGGCTCGGCCTGCCCAGGAAGTACCGCCACTTCCCTGTTCGCACACGGATCCGTTTCAGTCGGGATCCGCGCGGCGAAAGGACGCTGATGGAACTCTTCACGACGGATCGCCCCGGCCTGCTGTCACTGGTCGGCCACGCCATCACCCGCTGCGGGGCGGACCTGGAGAACGCCCGCATCGCCACCTTCGGCCACCGGGTCGAGGACGTCTTCTACCTGACGGACGAGGGCGGCGGGCCGATCACGGATGCTGCCCGGCTCGACTGCATCCGCGACACCATACTCGAAGGGCTGGGCGAGACGGCGGATCGGGCCGATACGGAACCGGCATGATCCGGGTCAATGTCGCCGCCGGGACGCCTGTCCATGATGCGGATGCGTTCACCTTGAACTGGCCGGACATTGGACGCATAGTTACGAGACAGGAACAGCAGGCCCGACGCGGGCGTGCCGGCCCGCCATCAGCACAGGAGGACGACATGAGCAATTCCGGAGATTTCATCGATCAGTACGACAAGCCGCCGATCGCCGATCCGAGCGATCCATTCGCCGGCCTGGATCCCTGGGACGAGGACAAGGCGAAACAGCTCGCCGCAGAGGAAGGCATCGAGCTGACCGACGACCACTGGGTCATCATCCGCGCCCTTCGCGACTACTATGCGGAGAAGGAAGGGCACATCCATGCGCTCGACACCCTGCGGTTCATGGAAGAGAAGGTCAAGGCGCACAGCCTGAGAGATCTCTACAAGCTCTTCCCGAACGGCCCGGTACGTCAGGCCACGAAGATCGCGGGCATTCCCACGCCGGCGGAGGCCGTCGATCCGCATTTCGGCAGCGTCATGTAAGGGATGACATGCGAGGCCGTGAACCGGCCTCGCATCTTCCGACCCGTCATGCGACTCGGACCGAAGAAACTCCACCGACTGTTCCGTGTCGGCCCCTCACCCATCCACGGCATGGGGCTGTTCGCCCGCACGCACATCCGCAAGGGCCAGTATCTCGGTACCTACGAAGGGCCGCGCGTGAACCGCAACGGCAGCCACGTGCTCTGGGTATACGAGGGTCATGGCTGGACCCGGCGGGACGGCAAGAATCTGCTGCGTTTCATCAACCACAGCAGCGAGCCCAATGCCGAATTCGACGGTTTCGATCTCTATGCCCTGCGTGACATCCGGCCCGGCGAGGAGATCACCATCGACTACGGGGAAGACCCGGGCGCGGGATGACGGACCGCAGTCACGATGTGCGTCGCATTCCCCAACGCCGGCCGAACCGCCACCGAACCCGAACCCCGCTCCAGGCGCTTGCTGCTTGCAGTGCCGCGTCTGCTGGCGCTCCTGTGGATGCTGATGCGCTTCCTGCTGGCGGGATGGAAAACGGCAAGGATGGAAGCCGAAAAATAAGAAAACGGCACAACAATGTG
>JALVEM010000453.1 GCA_027030825.1 Thiohalobacter sp. | reverse complement strand
AATTCGATACTCGATACACTGCGGGGTGTGCCCTTTCCTGGATCCCGGATAGAACGCTACGCGTTCTTCCGGGATGACCAAGGGGTGGTGCTTCGCGTGCTTCCGGGATGACTGGGGTGGTGCTTCGCGGGCTTCCGGGATGACTGGGGGTAGTACTGCGCGGGCTTCCGGGATGACTGGAGGTGGAGCTGCGCGAGCTTCCGGGATGACCCATGGTGGGATGCTGCGCGCCGTCCGGAATGACCGATGGGTGATCCGGTTGCGGCTGCCTCGGGCATGACCGACTCGGTGAAGCCGAGCATCGCGCGCCGGTCGGCGCATCAAGCGAGGGTAGTCCGAGCCCGCAGGGCGAGTTCCCGAGCGCGCCGACCGGCTTGCGACGCGCAGGGCACCCGGCGGGCGAGCCGTCGGAGGGCATGACCGAGGCAGCCGCACCCCTTCCAGATTCTTACCTCACTCCTCACTCCTCACTCCTCACTCCTCACTTCCAGCTTCCAGCTTCTCGCTTCTGAATTCTGAATTCTGAATTCTGGATTGTGAATTTCTCTCCTCCCGATTCCCGCCCCCTTCCGCCTCCTGTAGAATCCCTGCCCGTTCATCCACTGCTTCGGAGACCACCCATGCCCGTGCAGGCCGAACGCGCACGCGACATCGCCAGGGTACTGACCGAGGCCCTGCCCTACATCCGCCGTTTCAGGGGCAAGACCGTCGTGATCAAGTACGGCGGCAACGCCATGACGGAGGAGCGACTCAAGTCCGGCTTTGCGCGCGACGTGGTGCTGATGAAGCTGGTGGGCATCAACCCGGTGGTGGTGCACGGCGGCGGCCCCCAGATCGGGCAACTGCTCGAACGCGTGGGCAAGGAGTCGCGTTTCATCGACGGCATGCGGGTGACCGACGCCGAAACCATGGACATCGTCGAGATGGTGCTCGGCGGCCTGGTCAACAAGGACATCGTCAACCTGATCAACCGACACGGCGGCTGTGCCGTGGGTCTCACCGGCAAGGACGGCGACCTCATCCGTGCGCGCAAGCTCACCATCACCCGGCCCACACCCGAGACCGAGGCGCCCGAGATCATCGACCTCGGCCATGTCGGCGAGGTCGAGAGCATCGATACCGGGGTGGTGGACATGCTGGTGCGCGGCAACTTCATTCCCGTGATCGCCCCCATCGGCGTGGGCGAGGACGGCCACTCCTACAACATCAATGCCGACCTGGTCGCCGGCAAGGTGGCCGAAGTGCTGCAGGCCGAAAAACTCATCCTGCTGACCAACACGCCCGGGCTGCTGGACAAGGAAGGCCATCTGCTCACCGGCCTGGATGCGGCGCGCGTCGAGGCACTGATCGCCGACGGCACCATCCATGGCGGCATGCTGCCCAAGATCCGCTGTGCCCTGGAGGCCGTGCAGTCCGGCGTGCGCGCCGCGCACATCATCGACGGCCGCCTCGAACACGCCGTGCTGGTGGAGATCTTCACCGACGAAGGGGTGGGGACGTTGATCAGAAGCTAGCGGCCTCTCCTCTCTGGTCATTCCGGGCGAGTGAGCGGAGCGAACGAGACCCGGAATCCAGAAACCACGCTCATCCCTGCCGCCGTGGTCAATGTTCTCCCTGGATTCCGGACAAGCGCTTCGCGCTTTCCGGAATGACGGGAGTGAAGTCATTCCGGCCAAGCGAGCCGGAATCCAGAAACCACGTCAATTCGATACTCGATACACTGCGGGGTGTGCCCTTTCCTGGATCCCGGATAGAACGCTACGCGTTCTTCCGGGATGACCAAGGGGTGGTGCTTCGCGTGCTTCCGGGATGACTGGGGTGGTGCTTCATGGAC
>JALVEM010000452.1 GCA_027030825.1 Thiohalobacter sp. | reverse complement strand
CTCAAGGATCTGATCCCGGGTGCGGCCGACTGGCCGGCCTTCGTGCGCAACCGCAGCGAGCAGTTCGAGGCGCGGCTGGTGATGGTCGAAGTGATGGAGAGCCCGTCGATCCTGCTGTCCGGCATGGCCGGCTCGCGTCTGCCCATCGTGGTCGCCCACGGCGAGGGACGGGCCGCCTTCGACAGCCCGGAGCAGCTCGAGCGGCTCAAGCGCGCCGGCCAGATCGGGCTGCGCTATGTGGACAATCACGGCCGGCCCGCCGCCCTCTATCCCGCCAATCCCAACGGTTCACCGGAGGGCGTCACCGGTTTCACCACCCCGGATGGCCGGGTGACCATCATGATGCCGCATCCCGAGCGGGTGTTCCGGACCCTGCAGTTCTCCTGGCATCCCGACGACTGGGGCGAGGACGGCCCCTGGCTGCGCATGTTCCGCAACGCGCGTGTGTGGGTGGGATAAAGTATCTTTCTCACTGTCATTCCTGATGGCGCGCAGCACCTATCCCCAGTCATCCCGGAAGCCCGCGCAGCACCCCGTCTTTGGTCATCCCGGAAAGCGCGAAGCGACGATCCGGGGTCCACTCCTCCGTCATCCCGGACGGCGCGGAGCGCCGATCCGGGATCCAGGAGAAAATGAACCACAGCGGCATGGATGATCGTGGTTTCTGGATTCCGGCTCGCGCATCCCGGCCAGGGCCGGTCTGCTTGGCCGGAATGACGAAGGAAGAGAAACCGCTCGCCCCGAATGACTCGGAGAAGAAATGGCCTGGCCGGAATGACGAAGCAGAAGAACTGCTCGTCGGTAATCAGTGGCCGGTTCCTGATCAACCTTTGATCACGATCAGCGGTTCCAGCCGCGCCACCTTGCGTGCCAGGCCGGCGGCATGCGCCACTTCCACCACGGCCGAGACATCCTTGTAGGCGTGCGGCGCCTCTTCCGCCACGCCGCGCATGGACGGGCTGTGCACCAGGATGCCCTGTTGTTGCAGTTCCTCCACCAGAGTCTCGCCACGCCAGCGCTTGCGGGCCTGCGCCCGGCTCATGGCGCGGCCGGCGCCGTGGCAGGCGGAGCTGAAGGCGAGCCGTTCGCTTTCCCGGGTGCCGGCCAGGATCCAGGAGCCGGTGCCCATGGAGCCGCCGATGATGACCGGCTGGCCGGTCTCGCGCAGGGATGCCGGCAGCTCCCGATGGCCGGGACCGAAGGCGCGGGTCGCGCCCTTGCGGTGCACGAACAGGCGCAGTCGGCGGCCGTCCACTTCATGCACCTCCTCCTTGCAGGTGTTGTGCGAGACGTCATAGAGCAGGCGCAGGTCGGCCTCGGGCAGCACGTCGGCGAACACCTCACGCGCCAGATGGGTGATGACCTGGCGGTTGGCCAGCGCGCAGTTGATGCCCGCCCGCATGGCCCCGAGATAGCGCTGACCCACGTCGGAATCGATGGGCGCGCAGGCCAGCTCCCGGTCGGGCAGCCGGATGCCGTAGGCCCTGGCGGCGAGCACCATCTCGCGCAGGAATTCGGTGCCGATCTGGTGGCCGAGGCCGCGTGAGCCGCTGTGGATGCTGACCACCACGTCGTCTTCGTGCAGGCCCCAGGCCTGTGCGGTGTCGGCATCGTGGATGGCGGCCACGCGCTGGACCTCCAGGTAGTGATTGCCCGAACCCAGGGTGCCGATCTCGTCGCGCTGGCGCTCCCTCGCCCGGGCCGACACGTATTCCGGGCGGGCGCCAGGCATGCAGCCATGTTCCTCGATGCGCTCGAGATCCTCCTGCCGGCCGAAACCAGCCTCCACCGCCCAGCGGGCGCCGCCCGCCAGCATGGCGTCCATGCTTGCGTCATTAAGGC
>JALVEM010000451.1 GCA_027030825.1 Thiohalobacter sp. | reverse complement strand
AGCAGGGCCCGCTTGGCCAGCAGCATGGCGTATTCCGCGGTCCCGCCGATGCCGATGCCGAGGATCCCGGGCGGGCACCAGCCCGCGCCCAGCTTCGGCACTTCCTCGAGCACCCAGTCCACCACGCTGTCGGAAGGGTTGAGTACCGCGAACCGGGCCTTGTTCTCGGAACCGGCCCCCTTGGCCGCGACGATCACGTCCACCCGGTCTCCCGGCACCACGCGCCAGTGGATCACGGCCGGAGTGTTGTCACCCGTGTTGCGCCGGGCGCCATCCGGATCCTCGACCACGGAGGCCCGCAGCGGATTGTCCGGATGGGTGTAGGCATTGTGCACGGCCTGGTTGACGAGGTCCTCCAGGGGGCGATCGCTGTCCCAGACGACCTCGCTGCCCACGTCGAGAAAGATGTTGACGATGCCCGTGTCCTGGCAGATGGGACGGTGGTCTTCCGCGGCCATGCGGGAATTGACCAGGATCTGGGCGATGGCGTCCTTCGCCGCCGGCGAGGGTTCGCGCTCCCAGGCCTCGGTCATGGCGCGGATGAAATCGGGCGGATGATAGAAGGAAATGTACTGGAGCGCGTCCTCGACGCTTCGCCGCAGATCCTCTCCCTTGATCCGGTTCATGGTCTCTTCCGTATCCGTATGGAAACTTTCCGCCGCCCCGTCCGTCTCATGGACAGGAGGCACCTGCATTGTAGACCTCCCGTCAGGAACGGGAAACGGCCCGCGGGCGCGAATCTTGAATGATTTTCCGGTCCGAACCGTCCCGGGTCATCGAATCGACACCAGCGAGGAAGAAAACATGCGAAGAATGCGAGGTCGTGGCTGGCTGGCGCTGGTACTGGCGCTGTTCACCGGACTGGCGTGCGCTTCACCCGTCGATTTCACCCTGCCGGGCATCGACGGGAAGGCCCATCGCCTTTCGGACTATCGGGGCAAGTGGGTGGTGCTCAACTACTGGGCCACCTGGTGTCCGCCCTGCCGCGAGGAGATTCCGGATCTGGTGATGTTCCATGACGAGCACAAGGACAGGGACGCCGTGGTCATCGGCATCAACTACGAGGATGCCGCCCCGGACCAGGTCCGGGCCTTTGTCGAGGAATACATGATCAGCTATCCCGTTCTGCTCTCGCCCGCCATGCAGCCGCCCTCGGTGCGACTCCCCGTGGGCGGGCTGCCGACAACCTATATCATCTCGCCGAAGGGCGAGATCGTGGCCCGCCAGATCGGTCCCGTCACCCGCGAGGCGCTCGAGAAGTTCCTCGCGCGCAAGCAGGGTGACGGCCCGGCGCGGAGGTGAGGGATGCGGCGCTGGCGCCACTTCATCGCCTGCCTGCTCCTGTGCCTTTCCGGGACGCTCGCCGCCGCCTCGCTGGAGGGTTTCTTTCAGGAGACACTCGGGGATCTGCGCGAGGATCTGGCGCAGGCGCGCGAGGAGGGCAAAGAGGGGATACTGCTGTTCTTCGAGATGGACGAATGTCCCTTCTGCCACCGCATGAAGGAGACGGTGTTCTCGAAACCCGAAGTCCAGGCCTGGTACGGCGAGCACTTTCTGGTGATTCCCGTCGACATCGAGGGCGATGTGCCGATCACGGACTTTCAGGGCCACGAGACCACCATGAAGGACTTCGCCTTCCGGCGGTTCCGGGTGCGCGCCACACCCGTGATGGTGTTCATCGACCTCGAGGGCAGGCCGGTCGCCCGTTACACCGGCCCCACGCGCGATGCCGAGGAATTCCTGCTGCTGGGGCGCTACGTGGCCGAGAAAAAGTATCGCGAGATGCCCTTTGCGCGTTACAAGCGCCTGGCGCGCCGCCATTGACAGGCTGCCAGGCGGGCC
>JALVEM010000450.1 GCA_027030825.1 Thiohalobacter sp. | reverse complement strand
AGCTCCGGGCCAGATCCGCCGGCGTGATGCCGGAGGCGAAGCGCGTGATGAAGCGGCCATCCGGCGCCATCAGATAGATCCCGGCGGTATGGTCGATCTGGTAGTCGTCGGGATCGCCGTTGGGGGCGGGGACCTTTTCCACCGTGACCTTGAACTGCCTGAGCACGCGGTCGATCATGGCGCGTGTGCCGGTCAGCCCGATCAGATCCTTGCCGAAATAGGGCACGTACTTCGCCATCACCTCCCGAGTGTCGCGTTCCGGATCCACGGTGATGAAATAGGGCCGAATCCGTTCCCGCAGATTCGGATCGAGCCGCTTGAGGGCTGCGCGCATGACCTGGAGCGAGGTCGGACAGATGTCCGGGCAGTGGGTGTAACCGAAATAGATGAGCTGGTATTTGCCGAGCATCTGCTCCCGGTCGACCAGATTGCCGTGCTGGTCGACGAGCATGAAACGCCCGCCGATGCCATCGGGCACCTCGCCGGGCGATTCTTCCAGACCGGCCTCGAGCGCGGCCGCCCGGTCGCCGATGCACTGCTCGATCGCCTTGGCGATCGCATCCATGAGGGCCAGATACAGCCCCTCGCCGGGCTTCTGTTGAACCCCGAAGACATCGATCTCCGCCTGCCTCACGTCCACGCCCTGCATCAGCAGATCCCGGTCCGGTTCCTCCATGCCGACCTCGCCGAGCACACAGGCGTATTCGCCGTTGGCGAGCTTCGCGCGTTCGCGCAGCAGGCGCTCGGCGGCCACGGGCGTCTCGGGGCCCGGCGACAGGGTACCGCCCACCCGCAACGCATAGGCCTGCTCGAAATACTGCAGGGTATCGTAGTAATTGAGCACCACGCCGCCCTTCAGCGCCCGGTAGCCGTACTCGAAGCGGCGGTCCAGCGCCGCCACCTTGCGGCGCACCTCGTTGCGGTTGCGCAGATAGACATGGGCGCGTGCGGAATCGCGGTCGATGAAGCGTTGCGTGAGCTCATCGATGAGAATCAGCATGTTGCGGCTGTCGAGCCAGAAGTAGGGATCGCGCGACTCGTCGTCCCAGCGCGAAGGCAGGATCTTGATGTTCTCGTCGTCGAGCAGGGTCATGACCCGCTCGGGCGGCAGCTGCCCGACCGGTTCGACCAGGAAACGTTCCAGCTCCGGCCCCACCCAGATCACCAGATCGGCCTCCCGGACCGCCTGCTGCTGGGCCGGCGTGAGCCGGTAACCCTGCGGGATCCGCCCCTCGCCCACCAGCAGCACGGGTTCCGTGATGCCCTCGAGCAGGGCCGCGGCGATGGCGTGCACGGGCTTGATGCTGACCACCACGCGGAACCCGCCCGCCTCCACGGCAAGCGCGGACCCGGCGCACAGGATCAGCACCGCCACCAGCCAGCGCTGCAGGTGCCTCATGACAGCGTCAGTCACCGGCCTGCGCATAGGCCTGCCTGAGCTGCTCCACCGCCAGCCCGACCTCGGATTCGAATTGCGCCGGCGAAGGACAGGGCCGGCCCTTGCTCACGAAACGCATGAAGGCCGCATTGGTGCCCTCCTCGAAGCGGGCGCCCAATTCGCGCCGTTTGGGCAGGTTGTCGATGAGCGCCTGCTTGATTCGACGCATCTGATCGTCGAAACGGCAGGCCAGCGCGACGCCGTTCAGCTCGCTCATGCGGTCGATGGCTGCAAGCCCTGCATCCAGCCCGTCGGCCCGGGCGCAGGAAAGCCCCAGGAGCCCCAGAAAGATCAAACCGTTCGCCAGTCCCTTCATCATGGCAGTCATGGACACCTCGTCGGAAAATGCCTGCATTATCCAATCGGGTCCCGATGCCGGCATTGACCTTCGTCACGCCGGTCAACGGAAACGGAT
>JALVEM010000449.1 GCA_027030825.1 Thiohalobacter sp. | reverse complement strand
TTGCGACCAGCGCACGCGGATCCGCTTCGAGCACGTCCGCATCAACGAGCCGATCGACCCCGACCTGTTCCGCTTCCGGCCGCCGCCCGGCGTGGACGTGATCGGGGATGTCGGCGAGCCCTGAACGACGATGAACGACCGCCTCTATCGTCCTCTGGCCGACCGCATGCGGCCGCGCAATCTCGATGAAGTGCTCGGCCAGCCGCATCTGGTCGCGCCCGGCAAGCCGCTGCGGGCGGCGATCGAGCAGGGGCATCTCCACTCCATGGTGCTGTGGGGACCGCCGGGCACGGGCAAGACCACGCTGGCGCGCCTGTTCGCCGCCCAGGCCGATGCCCGTTTCCTCACGCTCTCGGCCGTGCTCGCCGGGGTGAAGGACATCCGGCAGGCCGTCGAGCAGGCGAAACTGGAACGGGAACGGGGGCGGCCGACCCTGCTGTTCGTCGACGAGGTCCACCGGTTCAACAAGGCGCAACAGGATGCCTTTCTCCCGCACGTGGAATCCGGGCTGCTCGTCTTCATCGGCGCCACCACAGAGAATCCCTCCTTTGCCCTCAACAACGCGCTGCTCTCCCGGGCGCGCACCTATGTGCTGCGTCCGCTCGATGCCGAAGATCTGCGGGTGCTTCTGCAGCGCGCCCTCGAGGACGCCGAACGCGGGCTGGGGAGTCGGGGGCTGGAGACGGAAGAGGGAGTGCTCGAGACCCTCGCCGCTGCCGCCGACGGGGATGCACGTCGGGCGCTGACCTGGCTCGAGCTGGCCGCTGACGTGGCCGAGTCACGCGAGCGGCCCCGGATCGATGCGGCCATTCTGGAAGACGTGCTGACCGAGGGCGTGCGCCGTTTCGACCGGGGTGGCGATCTCTTCTACGATCAGATCTCCGCACTGCACAAGTCCGTGCGCGGCTCGGCGCCCGATGCGGCGCTCTACTGGCTGGCGCGCATGATCGACGGCGGCTGCGATCCGGACTACATCGCACGCCGGCTGGTGCGCATGGCCAGCGAGGACATCGGCAACGCCGATCCACGCGCGCTCGGGGTGTGCATCGATGCCTGGCAGGCCATGGAGCGGCTCGGCAGCCCCGAGGGGGAACTGGCGCTCGCACAGGCGGTGCTCTATCTCGCGCTTGCGCCGAAGAGCAATGCGGCCTACGTGGCCTGGCAGGCCGCCATGAAGGACGCCCGCGAACAGGGTACGCTCGAGGTCCCGCTCCATCTGCGCAATGCGCCCACGCGGCTGATGAAGTCGCTGGGTCACGGTGACGGTTACCGCTATGCCCACGACGAGCCCGGGGCCTATGCCGCAGGCGAGCGCTATTTTCCGGAAGAAATGACCGAGCGCCGCTATTACCGCCCGGTCGATCGCGGCTTCGAGGCCCGGCTGAAGGAAAAACTGGACCATCTGCGCGCGCTGGACCGGAAGGCGCGCCGGAACGAGCGCTGATGTTCCGGCAGGGCGCCTGCTTTGCGTGTATCATTTGCGCCCTGAACATTCGGGACGAGAGGGCATCGACGGGATGATGCAGTGGGCGGCGATTGCCGGTGGCGGCGCGGTCGGGGCGCTGATGCGCTACTGGGTCTCTACCGCCGTCTACGGCTGGCTGGGCCGCGGTTTTCCCTGGGGGACGCTGGCGGTGAATGTCATCGGCAGTTTCGTGATGGGCCTGCTGACCGTGCTGCTGATCGAACGGCTCGACTCGCCGCCCGAGACCCGCGCCTTCCTGCTCATCGGCCTGCTCGGGGCGTTCACCACCTTCTCGACCTTCTCGGTGGAGACGCTCATGCTCATCGAATCGGGCGCCTGGCCGCGCGCCCTCGCCAATGCCGTGGCCAGCGTCCTGGTCTGTGTACTGGCCGCGGCCTTCGGCCTGTTCATGGGGAGACAGATCGGATGATCAAGGACGTCCTGTTCGTGCGCATCTACACCACCGAGAAGAAGGGCGAGAAGGAGCGGTTTCTCAAGCTGCTGCACGACCGGGAAAAGGTCTGCGGCGTGACCGTCTATCGGGCGATCAGCGGCTTCGGCAGGTCCGGTCACGTGCATCATGCCGATCTGCTCGATCTGTCGCTGGATCTGCCCATCGTGATCGAGTTCTTCGACGAGCTGGAGAAGGCCGAACGCATCATCGCCGATCTCGAGCCCATGGTCGAACCCGGGCACATGGTGAGCTGGCCGGCCCGGGTGCACTTTCCGCCCGGGGATTGACCCGCCTGTTTCACCCACCGCTTTCCGGAGGATCCGATGCTCGATCCCAAACTGCTGAGAACCCGCATCGACGAGGTCGCCGCACGGCTCGCGCGCCGCGGCCACGTCCTCGACAAGGCCGCCTTCGCCGCGCTCGAACAGGAACGCAAGGCGCTGCAGGTCGAGGTCGAGAACCTGCAGGCCGAGCGCAACCGGCGCTCGAAGGAGATCGGCAAGGCACGGGCGCGGGGCGAGGACATCGAGCCGCTCAAGGCCGAGGTCGCCGGTCTCGGCGAGCGTCTGGAGGAGGCCCGGCGCCGGCTCGACGAGGTCCAGCAGAAGATCCAGGCCTTCATGATGGAGCTGCCCAACCTGCCCGACGACTCGGTGCCCGACGGCGATTCCGAGGCGGACAACGTGGAGGTGAGGCGCTGGGGCACGCCGCCCGAATTCGATTTCGAACCGCTCGATCACGTGGCGATCGGCGAGCGTCTGGGCGGTCTGGATTTCGAGGCGGCGGCAAAGATCTCCGGGGCCCGGTTCGTCGTGATGCGGGGGGCGGTGGCACGCCTGCACCGGGCGCTCACGCAGTTCATGCTCGACGTGCACACGCGCGAGCACGGCTACACGGAGGCCTACGTCCCCTACATCGTCAATGCCGACAGCCTGTACGGTACCGGGCAGTTGCCGAAATTCGAGGAGGACCTGTTCCGCGTCTGCGGCGAGCCCCCGCGCTATCTGATCCCGACTGCCGAGGTGCCGGTCACCAACCTGGCGCGCGGCGAGATCCTGCCGGCCGAGGCGTTGCCCCTGCGGCTGGTCTCCCACACGCCCTGTTTCCGTTCCGAGGCGGGATCACACGGCAAGGACACGCGTGGCATGATCCGCCAGCACCAGTTCGACAAGGTGGAGCTGGTGCAGCTGGTCCGGCCGGAGGAATCCTTCGAGCGCCTGGAGGAACTCACGGGCCACGCCGAGGCGATTCTGCAGAGGCTCGGGTTGCCCTATCGGGTGGTGACGCTCTGCGCCGGGGACCTGGGTTTCTCGTCGACCAAGACCTACGACCTGGAGGTCTGGCTGCCGGGGCAGCAGAAATACCGCGAGATTTCCTCGTGCAGCAATTTTCTCGACTTTCAGGCGCGCCGGATGCAGGCGCGCTGGCGCAATCCGGAGACCGGCAAGCCACAGCTCCTGCACACGCTCAACGGCTCCGGACTGGCGGTGGGGCGAACACTGGTCGCGGTGCTGGAGAATTTCCAGCAGGCCGACGGCAGCGTGCGCATACCCGAAGTGCTGCAACCCTATATCGGTGGCCTGGAGAGGATTCAGCCTTCCGCCTGAAGGGCATCGCAGTCGAGCATCTTCGGCCTGACGAGGCAATCCAGCCGGGCGGCGTCCCCGTCCCAGTCGCGCCAGCGCCCGGGCCCTTCGAGGCGGGCCAGGTTGGCGGTCGTGAAGATCTTGCCCGAGGCGGTCGCGGGAACCCGCCCGCTGGACAGCCGCACGAGCAGATCCTCCAGCCCGGGATTGTGTCCGACCAGCATGACGGATTCGCAGTCGTCCGGGAGGCTCCGGATGCGCGCCAGCAGCTCGGCCTCGGATGCCGGATACAACGCATCCTCGTGGATTCGGTCCACCGCTTCCCAGCCGGCGGCAGGCAGCAGGAGCGCCAGCGTCTCCCGCACGCGTCGGGCGGGCGAGGCCAGGATCAGGTCGGGCGCAGCCAGTCCGCTCGCGGCGATCCAGCGGCCCAGGCAGGCCGCATCCCGACGACCACGGGCATTGAGCGGGCGCTCCCGGTCGGACACGGCCTGGTGCCAGTCCGATTTCGCGTGACGCAGCAGAAGCAGTCTTTTCCCCATCCGACCTGCTAGGCGGCCGCTTCGGCGACAACGATGCGGTCCTTCGTGGCGCCGGTCTTGCCCCGGTACATGGCGTGATCCACCCGTTCCAGGATTTCGGCGAGGGTTTTCCCGTGGGTGGGTATCTCGCCGATGCCGATCGTGACACTGAAGGGGACGGCGGGATCCCGGATGGCGTCATGGGTTCTCGACTGCAGCCGCTCCGCGATCCGGCAGGCCTCCTCCAGGCTGGTGTCCTGCAGAAACAGGATGAATTCGTCACCACCGAGTCGGGCCGCGATGTCGTTCTTGCGGAGGTTGCCGTTGATGATGTCCGCAAAGCGCCGGAGCACGCGATCGCCGAGCGCATGGCCATGCTTGTCGTTGATGGACTTGAACTTGTCCAGATCGGCGAAGAGCACGACGATCGGCTGGCCGGTTCTGCGGACGTGGTCGAAGATCTGGTCGGCGATCTCGTGGAGTCCGCGCCGGTTCAGGAGCCCGGTCAGGCTGTCGAAACGGCTCTTCATCTCGAGCTGTTCGCGATTGCGCTCGATGCGGCTCATGAGAATGTAGGCGTAGACGAGAATGATCCCGCCGAACAGGTTGAGAAAGAACATGCCGGGGGTCACCGCATGGTGGGCGATGCCGTGACGGAGCGTGAGCACGAGCATCACCATGCCGAAGCTCCCGACCAGCGCTTCGGCGAACAGGCGCATGCCGTAACGCATGCCGTTGCCGAGGACGATCATGATGAAGACCAGCAGCGAAGGCGGGATGTCGTAGGGGTCGTTGAGCAGCGAGACGCCAGCGGTGAAGATGTCCAGCCACATGGCCAGCCGGTAGCGCACGGTGTTGAAGGGATGCCGCCAGGCGTGGAGAAAGAAGGCCGTGTTGAGGATGACGTAGACCAGGTAGAGGGTCCCGATCCGGTCCGCCGGAAGCAGCAGCGGCGTGACCTCGTCCAGCGAGTGGAAATAGATGAAGCCCAGCGCAACGAACAGGTAGCGCGTCAGGAACTGGATCACCTGTTCGTGCCAGGCGGGAAACCGGAAATCCCCCTTCTGGAACGGAAAGAACACGGCCTCCTGCTTGCGCCGTCGCTCTCTCCCGGAGCGGCGCTCTGTGCCATATTGCCGCCTGTCTGTCACTGATCCTCCCGCAGTCGCAGTCGGTTCCGGAGTGGCTCGTTTCTCCGGTGATCCGCGATCGGGAAGCATACCACAGGGACCGGGTGCGCCTCAGTTGACGGAATCCGTGTCGGCCTGACGGGTGGCCTGGGTCTCCATCTCCCGAAGCCGTGCCTGAACCTGTTCGGTGTGGGGCGAGCCTGGAGGCAGCCGGGACAGGAGTGTGCGACAGTTCACCACGATTACCGAGAGTTGCTCGGGGGTGAAGAGCTCGAGCGCGGCGCGGAATTCGTCGTCCTCGGCGGAGAGCAGGGCGGGCAGCAGCTCTTCCTCGCCAATGACCGTCTCCGGGTGCAGCAGGTCCGCGATCAGCGGATGTTCGAGCAGGCGGTAGTGCAACCGGCGCGCTTCTTCTTCCTCGTCGAGCTTGCGGATGGCCAGGGGATCGCCTTCTGCACCCTTGCGGATGGCGTTCATGATCTTCCCGACCAGGGTCTCGATCGCTTCCTTGATTTTCGACTGATCGCCGGCGAGCGAGGCGCATTCCTCGTAGGCCTTGTCGAAGTCCTCCTTGAGTTTCAGGAGCACGTCGCTCTGCACCTGGGGTTCGAGATCGATGGCGCGCTGCACGAGTTCGCGGAAGCGCTCCATGAAGTCTTCCGCTTCCTTCCGGTCGAGCCGTCGTGCCGCCATCACATCGGATTCGGAGACGAACCGACGCCCCTCCGGGAACAGCGGGTTGTCGTGGCGACGCATCAGATGCCGCTCATGGCGTCCTGGCCTGCGGCTGAACAGGGGGGTGCTCATGGCGGCATGATAGCCAATCCGCCTGCAGGGGAGAAGGGCATCACAATAACTAAAGTAATCTTGCAGCTTTGCCGCAAAAGGCCTTAGAGGAAAGGGAATTCCCGGAATCATCGGAAAGGGAGGTTCCGCTTTCGAGGGGTGTAGCCTTGTCCCTCCCCGACCGGGGAGGGATTCTTTTTGCCCGGCTTCCCGGGAGACGTGTGGATTCGTTCACAGGATCGGCTTTTTGCCGAGGCCGGGGCTTGTGTCGTGCATCGGCATGGGATATACATGCCAATAAATCAAGGGCGCGCCCTGCCTGACCTGAGAACGAATCTGCAATTATGCTGCAACGCATGGAATATCATGGAAAAATTAATACCCCGTGTTTTCGGGGGCAGGTTGCAGCATGCCTGTTGACGCTGATCGGCCTGGCCGGGACCGCCCTTGCCGAGCCTGTATTCACGTCAATCTGGCCGGATGCGGAAGACGCCGCCCGGCCGGACTGGCAAAGGCATTTCGACTTTTCTCATCCACAGAGCGGGATCGACCTGTTCGCGAGCCAGATTCGCGAGATTGCCTCTCACGGCCTGTTCTCTCACGAGTTCGCACCGGGCGTGAAGATCGATGCCGGATTCAGTCGCAGCCGCGACCTCGATGCGTCCACCGTTTCTCCCGCCGCCGGCAGGTTCGACTATCAGGATCTGTTCGTCGGCATCCGGTTCCGCGGTCTGGGGGGACGGGCATGGCGGCTCGATCCGCGCTCCAGCCGCGAGGCCGGCGCGGGCACGCGCTGGTATTACGAGGCCGGCATGGAGCGCCGGCTGACCGACAACTGGTCCGTTTCCCTGCAACTCGGCTCGCCACTGGACGGCGACCTGTTCACTTCGGTCAGGCGGCCGGATCTGAGTCTGGGCGCACGCTACCGGTATCGTGGTTTCGATCTGGGACTGCGCGTGATCGAGCATGGCCAGCGCGCCACGGACGAGACGTCCGGTGGCGGCTTTTCCTTCATGGGCAGTGTGAGCCATCGTTTCCCCTGACAGGCTGCCGAAAACTGCTGCGAAACCCGCCTTCGGTGTTGCGCGCTGCTCGCTCCCTCGCCTATCTGCATGATATGTCTCGGTCGCTGCGCTGCGTGCGCCTTGCAGCCGGGCTTCTCGCGACGTTTTCGGCAGCCTGCGGGATGCCGAAAACTGCTGCGAAACCCGTCTGCATCCCGGGAATTTCCGAATATCAACAATAGGATATTTCTGCAGCCCCGGTCCTGTGATGTACTACGCCGGTCGATGAATCCGGAGCCTCACGCGGATGCAGACCCTGCCGCTGTTTTTTCTTCCATCGGATCTGCCTGCCCTGGTGGTCGGCGCGGGGCGTGTCGCCCAGCGCAAGGTCGAGTTTCTTCTGCGCTGCGGGCACCGGGTGCGCATGGTCGCGCCCGAGCCCCAGCCGCGGCCGGTGCACGAGGCCGATACGGCCTCGTGCGTGGAGTACCATCAGCGCCACTTCGCGCCTTCGGATCTCGAAGGCGTTTCCCTGGTCTTCGCCGCCACGGACGATCGCGAGCTGAATGCGCAGATCGCCCGTCAGGCCAGGGCCCGGGGGTTGCCGGTCAATGTGGTCGACCGTC
>JALVEM010000448.1 GCA_027030825.1 Thiohalobacter sp. | reverse complement strand
CACCAAGGTCAACGAGGAGATCGCCCGCATCCGGGGCATTCCCGTCCATGTCGATTCCATCAGCCCCAACCGGCATCCGGAGATCGACAGCGTGGAATCGCTGCTCGACATGATCGAACGCGTGCGGGAGATCACCGGCAAGCCCACGGGATTCAAGACCGTCGTCGGCGATACCGCCTGGCTCGAGGCATTGTGCGACGCCATCCACCGTCGCGGTCTGCACGCTGCGCCGGACTTCGTCACCATCGACGGTGCGGAAGGCGGTACGGGCGCGGCACCCATGAGCCTGATCGACCACATGGGCCTGCCGCTGGCCGAGGCCCTGCCCCGTGTCGTCGACATCCTTCACGCGCACGGCCTCAACGACAGGATCCGTGTCATCGCCTCCGGCAAGCTGATCACGCCTGCACGAGTGGCCTGGGCCCTGTGCGCCGGCGCCGACCATGTCGTCACCGCACGCGGCTTCATGTTCGCGCTGGGCTGCATCCAGGCCATGCAATGCAATCGCGACACCTGCCCGACCGGCATCACCACGCACGATCCTCGCCTGCAGAAGGGACTCGACCCCGTGCTCAAGTCCGAACGCGTCGCCAATTATGTGCGCCACATGAAACGCGAGGTCGGGATCATCGCTCGTGCCTGTGGCGTCGAATCCCCCCAGCAGCTCACCCGGCGGCATGCGCGCATCGTCGTGGCACCCGGAATGTCGAAGTCGCTCGAGGAGCTGTACCCCTTCCCGCAACCCGTATCGCACCTAACAGCCTGTCGGACTTAGGGCCAATCTACTGCGCTGATTGGAGAGCGGCCCGAATCTCCCCGCTTTCTCGTTGCGTAGTGCCCACTATGCGCCTCGAAATCGTGAAGATTCGTTCTCGCTCTCCCATCATGCTCGCCACGATCGCCTAAGTCCGACAGGCTGCTAACCGAGGTTCAGACCGTCAGCTGACGGGGTGCTTCATCCACATGCACCCTGCCCGGAACATTGGCCATACCATCCGGTCTGTATCTTTGGAGAACGCAAAAATGGAGGGGAGCATGAATCCACTGGCGACACTTGCCTGCCTACTGATCCACCGGATGAACCACATCGGGGAATTCCTCCCCCAGCTTGGCCTGCGGCTGTTCCTGGCCTGGGAGTTCTGGGAATCGGGCATGACGAAACTCCGTGGAGAAAACTGGTTTTCCGAGATCCAGTCCAGTTTTCCCTTTCCTTTCAACATCATTCCGACCGACATCAGCTGGTTCATCGCCACCTGGACGGAACTGCTGGGCGCAGTTGCCCTGGTGCTCGGTCTCGGCACGCGCTTCGCCGCCGTCGCCATGATCATCCTCGACGTGGTGGCCTGGGCCTCCGTGCATGCCGGCAACGGCTACAACGTCTGCAACAATGGATGGAAGCTGCCGCTGGTCTATCTGATCATGTTTCTGCCTCTGCTCTTCTCCGGCCCCGGCAGGCTGAGTCTGGATCACTGGATCGCCCGGCGCTTCTGCAGGACATGAACGAACAAGGCCCCGTAATCACGGGGCCTCGTTCATGCATGTTCACGAACCGGATCAGCTGCGGCGGCGCGCCACGCCGGCCAGCCCGATCAGACCCGAGCCGAACAACCAGACCGCCGGCGGGACCGGCACGGCCTGGACGGTCAGGGACTCGATGTAGAACACATACTTGTCCCTGTTGCTGCCGTTGAGGTTGGAGAAGACGAATTCGGTGCCGGTCAGCGGCGTGTCGAAGAGGTGTGCAAGCGCATACGTGCTGTCGGCGCCTCCGTCGATGCTCAACCAGAAACTGGCGTCATGCGCGAATTTCCTGCCATGGCGACCATTCCTGAACCGGATCGACTCGATGGTCACTGCACGGTCGA
>JALVEM010000447.1 GCA_027030825.1 Thiohalobacter sp. | reverse complement strand
CCGGCCGGCTCGGGACTCGCCTCGGGCATGGCCTGTTGGGCCTGCTGGAATCGTACCCGTTCCTTCGTGTTGCCGGCGCCCTGCTGGCTGCGTTCGGCGAGATAGTCGGCTTCCTCCGGCGGCGGGGTCTCGCGCGGGGGCACCAGTTCGATGTCCAGCAGATCCTGCGGCGCACTGGTCGGCTCGTCCTCGAAGTCGAACGAGACGCCAAGCAGGATCAGGGCATGAAAGGCCCCGGCCAGCAGCAGGCTGACCAGCAGCGACTCGTTTTCGGAATGGCGTGTCCAGGATGTCATGGCGTCAATCGGGGCTCTCCTGATCCGACAATGCCGAGGGTCCGGGAGTTTCGAGGTCGAGGACATGCAGGGTCCGTTCCGGATTCGCGAGCCTCAGACGGGCGGCCATGGCCGGAGAGGCCTCCAGGCTGCCCTCGGGGGTGACGAGCAGCACCTGATCCACCCCCATGCGGTGCGCCACGGCAGGCCATCGACCGCTGCCGGCGACGAACAGGGCGGTGGCGGCGGCATCGGCCACGGCCGGATCGGGATGGACCACGGTCACGGAGCGGGCGCCGGTGGCCGGATAGCCGGTCCGGGGGTCGAGGATGTGGTGAAAGCGGCGGCCCCGCCAGACGAAGAAGCGCTCGTAGTCGCCGGAGGTGAAGACGCTCTCGCCGTCGCCGACCTCGAGCGCGCCCAGCACGGCGTCGCGCCGCTCGGGATCGCGGATGCCGATGCGCCAGCGCCGGTCGCCGTGTCGGCCCAGGGTCTGCAGGTCGCCGCCGGCATCGATCACGGCATTGCGCACGCCTCCGTCCTGCAGCAGGCGCGCCACCTCGCCGATCGCCCAGCCCTTGGCGAAGCCGCCGAAGTCGAGCGCCACGGCCGGATTGCGACTGCACAGTCGCCCTTCCGCGTCTCGATGGAGATCCGTCATGCGGGGCCGGGCCGATACCAGGGCGCGGATGGCGTCCTCCGGCGGTGGCCGGTCCGGATAGGTCTCGGCATGGAAGCCCCACAGCGCGATCAGTCGGCCGATGGCCGGGTTGAACAGGTGACCGCTGGCCACGGCCAGCCGGGTGGCGGGGGCGAGCAGCGGCGCCAGCACGTCGGGCACCGCGATGCAGCGTCTTTCGGCAAAGGCGCGGTTGACGCGGGTGACGGGGCTTTCTTCCCAGGCGTGCCAGTCGCGATGCCGGCGCCGGAATTCCGTCTCCACGGCATCGAGCAGCTGCTCGGCCTTCGGTTCCGGTACATCGTACAGGGTGACTTCCACCAGCGTTCCCAGCGCCAGAAAGGTGCGATGGATCTCGGCCGGAGGCTGCCGGCAGGCGCTCGATGCCATGACCAGGCAGATCAGGAACAGACCGGACAGGTATTTCATGCCTTGGTCAGGGCGTCGATGAACTCGCCGGCGATGTCGAGCCCTTCCAGCCGGTCCAGCTCGCGGATGCAGGTGGGGCTGGTGACGTTGATCTCGGTGAGGTGTTCACCGATGACGTCCAGGCCCACGAACCGCTGGCCCAGTTCCACCAGTCTCGGCGCCACCCGGGCGCAGATCTCCCGGTCACGTGGGGTCAGGGGCACGCTCTCGCAACGGCCGCCGGCGGCCAGGTTGCCCCGGTGGTCGATGCCCGTCGGGATGCGGGCCAGGGCGTAGGGCACCGGTTCGCCGTCGATCAGCAGGATCCGCTTGTCTCCCTCCCGGATCTCGGGCAGATAGCGCTGCACCATGATCGCCTCGCTGCCGTGGCGGGTGAGGGTTTCCAGGATCACGTTGGTGTTCGGGTCGCCGTGGGAGACGGCGAAGATGGAGGCGCCGCCCATGGCGAACAGCGGCTTGACGACCACCCGGCCGTGCCGTTCGATGAA
>JALVEM010000446.1 GCA_027030825.1 Thiohalobacter sp. | reverse complement strand
CGCACGACAGGCACCGGACCGTGGACGACCGCCCCTACGGGGGCGGGCCCGGCATGGTGATGCGCTACGAGCCGCTGGCCGAGACGCTCGCCGCGGTCAGGGAGCAGGCGCCGGAGGCGCCCGTGATCCATCTCAGCCCGCAGGGGCGGCGACTGGATCAGGCCGGGGTCCGGCGGCTCGCCGGACTGCAGGGGATGATCCTGCTCGCGGGCCGTTACGAGGGCATCGACGAGCGCTTCATCGAGCGCCACGTCGACGAAGAGCTCTCGATCGGCGACTATGTGCTGAGCGGCGGCGAACTGCCGGCCATGGTGGTCATCGACGCCGTCACCCGGCTGCTGCCCGGCGCGCTGGGCGATGCGGACTCGGCAGGCCAGGACTCCTTTTCGGAGAACCTGCTCGATTGCCCGCACTATACGCGTCCGGAGTGCATCGGGGACGATTGCGTACCCGAAGTGCTGCTCTCGGGCGACCATGCGGCGATCGCGCGCTGGCGCCGCAAGCAGATGCTGGGGCGGACCTGGCTCAGGCGCCCGGACCTGCTGAACGAGTCGACGCTGAGTCCGGAGGACAGGGCGCTGCTGGAGGATTTCCGGAAGGAGAAGGGTTTCAACGAATCGAACTGAGGTCGAACGACGAGAGGACAGGACCATGAGCAACATCATCGAGGAAATCGAAAAGGAACAGATGAACAAGGAACTGCCGGCGTTCGGCCCGGGGGACACCGTGGTGGTCAACGTGCGGGTCAAGGAAGGCAATCGTGAACGCCTGCAGGCATTCGAGGGCGTGGTCATCGCAAAGCGGAACCGGGGGCTCAATTCCTCCTTCACCGTGCGCAAGATCTCTCACGGCGAAGGCGTCGAGCGCGTCTTTCAGGCCTACAGCCCGGCCATCGAGAGCATCAAGGTCAAGCGTCGTGGCGACGTGCGGCGCGCCAAGCTCTACTATCTCCGCGAGCGCACCGGCAAGGCCGCCCGCATCAAGGAAAAAGTCTGATTCGCCTGCCACCTGCCATGAAAGGCAGGCCGACGCACTCGAACGCCACGGTCCGCAAGGGCCGTGGCGTTCTGCTTTTGATGGGGCTCTGGGCGTCTCTTTCGGGGCCGTTGGCCGTGACTGCCGGGACCGACAGTGCAGCGAGCATCGCTTCCGTCGGAGACGACGTGCTGGAGACCGTGCGTCGGCTGGCCGAGGCTGGCGGGGTCGGTCTGGCGCTGGAACGGCTCGAGCAGGCGATGCCCGCGCGCGAGGCCGACCCGGTGGAATGGCTGCGCTGGGAGAAGACCCGGGTCTCGCTGTGGCGCCGGCTGGGACAGGTGGATGCGGTGGTCGCGGAGGCCGAACGGCTCCGCCGGAGCGTCGATCCGGCCACCGCGGACTGGCTGGTGACCCAGGCCATCGAAAGCCTGCTGGAGGCCGGCCGTCCGGTGGCGGCGCGTCGCATGGCACGCCGCGCCCTCTGGCATCGTCTCGATGCCGATGCCCGGTTCCGGCATCGCTGGCGGGTCGCCATCCTGGAGGCCTGGCTGGCCGAAGGGCGTCTCGAGGAGGCGCGCATCACGTTGCAGAAGCTCGAACAGGAAGACCGGGCCGGAGACGATCGCTGGGCGGAACTGCATGCGCGCATCCTGCTGCGACTCGGTGAAGCCGAGGCCGCATGGAATCGGCTGCGGGAAGCGGGAAAGGAGGCCACCCCCCTGGGCTGGCTGGCGGCATTGCGCAGTGGCAGGCTGCCGCCCGAACAGGTCGTCTCACGGGTGGAAGCGGCACTGAAGGCCGATCCCGAACCGGCCGAGGCCGCTGCGCTCCGGCACATCGAGGCGGAGGCCTGGGAGGCCCGGAAGCAATGGCGCGAGGCCATCCAGGCGCTCG
>JALVEM010000445.1 GCA_027030825.1 Thiohalobacter sp. | reverse complement strand
ACCACCCAGATCATCCCGGAAGACCGTCCAGCGGGCTGTCCGGGAGCCACTCCTTCGGTCATTCCGGACGGCGCGCAGCGCCGATCCGGAATCCAGGAAAAATATCCATCACGGCGGCATGGATTGACGTGGTTTCTGGATTCCGGCTCGCGCTCCCCCGGCTCAAGGCCGGGGTCGCTTGGCCGGAATGACGAAGGAAGCCATCACTTCCTTTCCGTGTTCTTCCGCGTGATACCGTGGCCATTCTTCCAGCTTCCAGCTTCTGAATTCTGAATTCTGAATTCTGAATTCTGAATTCTGAATTCCACATTCCATTCCCGACTCCCCTCCAACATGCCGGGAATATACTTGACTATTTTACTCAGGATCCCAATATAAGCAGGTACTGATACAGAAGAGGAGGACAGTACCATGACCGGACTCATACCGAATTTCCCGCCCAACGGGGTGGTGACCATCAACCGGGTGATCCTGAAGCCCGAATACACGCTCGAGGATCTCGAGGAACGGGTGGCCGAGCTGTGCGAAAACGTCAAGACCTATCACTCGGACACCGGCTTCGTGGGCGGTTTCGTCTGCGTCAACAGCGGTCAGGTCTCGAACGAGGGTTCCACCATCGGCCAGGCGATCGAGAGCCCGCTGAAGGGCCGCGAGGTGCTGATCGTCACCTT
Source organism: Thiohalobacter sp. (assembly GCA_027030825.1). Classification (GTDB taxonomy): domain Bacteria; phylum Pseudomonadota; class Gammaproteobacteria; order Thiohalobacterales; family Thiohalobacteraceae; genus J048. The sequence goes on along the minus strand of JALVEM010000445.1, from coordinate 1,202 downwards.
CTGGCGGAGTTTCGAGGACCACGAGGCCTCGCACCGTTCCGAGACCTTCCAGCCGCTGTTCCGCCGGGTCCTCGAGCTGTGCGAGAACGGCAACGAGGAGATCGCCTACGAAATGCTCTGGTCCGGCGCCGCCTACAGCCCCGAGGAGGCGAAGGCAGCGCGCGAGGCCAAGGCACGCTTCAAGGCGGCATGATCAACGACTCCCAAGCTGTGGTGTGTTCTCCGTAGCGAGAACTTGCGGGCGTCAGGACGACGCCCGCTTTTTTGCGCCCTCTCACGCCATCGCCACCCGCAGGCTGGAACGGTCCGTGGCGCGCCGCCCGGGACTGCGACGCCGCTCCTCTCCCGCCAGCCGCGAGCGGATGCGGCGCCGGTCGGCGCTGCGGCGCCGCTCGACCGCCCCGGCACGAAACCGGAAGGGCGCCGACTGGCAGGCGCCGAGCTTCGTGAGCACATGCGGCACGGGAAAGAGCTCGATGTATTCCTCCGGCAGGCCGGCCAGCTTCTCCTTGAACGCATCCGGCGCATAGAGCATCGGAATGATGTTGTTGTAGTAGGCCGCCTTCGGGGTCATGCGCAGCAGCTCCCCGTCACGCTCGACGTATCCCAGTTCGACCAGCGCCGCGGTGAGATCGCCGAACACCTCGTCGATGTCCACGCCATACTTGAACAGCAGCTCGGTGCGCGAGACCTCGGTGAAGCGCAGCTTGCTGGTGAGTTCGCGGCAGAAATCCAGCTCGGGATCGAGCCGGTCGATCGTCGAGACCGGAATCCGTCCGGCGTCGATGGCCTCGCAATAGAGCTTCAGACTGCCCAGATTCTGGTAAGGCGTGGCCGGCGCATAACCCTGGCTGTTCATGCCCAGTCCGAGCAGGGGCAGATTGTCCCAGCGCCGCACCTGGTGAATGTAGGAGGACCGCTCCGGATCGACGAACACGTTCTGCAGCACGGGACGGAAGCCATGTTCGGCGAGCAGCGCCTCGGCGCGTGCGAACTGGCGGATCTTGTATTCGTAGAGTTCGTCCTTCGGCGGTTCGAAGTTCTGCTTCGTCTGGCTGCGCTGCTTGTCCAGTGCGTAGATGGACACCGAAGGCACGCCCAGCTCGACGAACCGCGTGAGCGTGTCCATCAGGGCCTGTTCGTCCTCGCCGTCGAAGCCGTACATGGTATCCACATTCACGTTGCCGATGAGCTCGACCGCC
>JALVEM010000444.1 GCA_027030825.1 Thiohalobacter sp. | reverse complement strand
GGAAGCCCGCGTAGCCCCCCCACAGTCATCCCGGAAGCCCGCGTAGCGGGCTATCCGGGATCCAGGAAAAGGGACGGGCCACGGCGGCCGGGGTCAGTGTGGTTTCTGGATTCCGGGTCTCGCTTCGCTCGCCCGGAATGACGGGAAAGAGATTTCCTTGACCCCGGTTTGAGCTGCGGCATTCTCGGGCATGGCCGACTCGGCGAAGCCGAGCATCGCGGGCGCGACGGCGATACAAGCGAGGGGTGTTTGAGCCCGCAGGGCGAGTTCCCGAGCGCGCCGGCGGGTCCACGATGCGCTGGGTACCCGGAGGGCGAGCCGCTGGAGGCCGCGACCGAGAATGCCGCCGCTCCTTTCAGCTTCCAGCTTCGCGGCTTCAATCCTCCCCCGGCCGACGCGCGCCGGGGCAGTCGATGGTGACGCGCGACAGCGGCCGGGAATCGATGCGCAGGGCGGTGAGGCGGCCACCCCAGAGGCAGCCGGTATCGAGCGAGTGCACGCCGAAATCGTCGACCTCGCCCAGGGTGGACCAGTGCCCGAACAGGATCTCGAGATTGCGGCTCTTGCGGCCAGGCACCTGAAACCAGGGCAGGTAGTCCGGGGGCTGTGAGCCGGGCGCGCCCTTGAATTCCAGCCCCAGCCGGCCATCGGCCGTACAGTAGCGCAGCCGGGTGAAGCAGTTGGTGATGAAGCGCAGACGGTCCTCGCCGGCGAGCGAGGGGTCCCAGCGCTCCGGCCGGTTGCCGTACATCACCTCTGTGAATGCGCCCCAGTCCGGACCGGAAAAGATCTGTTCGATCTCGCGCGCGCAGGACTGCGCGGTTTCGAGATCCCACTGCGGCGGCAGGCCGGCATGGATCAGCGTGAGGCCGAGTTGCGCATCATGGTGGAGAAAAGGTCGGGTGCGCAGCCAGTCGATCAGTTCGCCCGCATCCGGGGCATCGAGGATGGCATGCAGGGTGTCGCGCCGCTTGATGCGGCCCGGGTCGTGGGCGCCGGCGAGCAGATGCAGGTCGTGGTTGCCGAGCACCGTGACCGCGGCCTCGCCGAGGGAGCGCACGAAGCGGAGCGTCTCCAGCGACTTCGGGCCGCGGTTGACCAGATCCCCGGCAAACCAGAGCCGGTCCGTCGCCGGGTCGAAGCGAATCCGCTCCAGCAGGCGCTGCAGCTCGTCGAAGCAGCCCTGGACGTCGCCGATGGCGTGGACGGCCATCGCGTCAGTGCAGGACCCGCGGAATGGAGAGGGTGAAGGCCGGAATCTCGGCGTCGAATTCCACGCCGTCGTCGGCGATCATCTGATAGGTGCCGCGCATGCTGCCCACCGCGGTCTCGAGAATGGTGCCGCTGGTGTAGCGGAAGGCCTCGCCCGGTTCCAGGTGCGGCTGCTCGCCGACCACCCCCATGCCGCGCACCTCCTCGACCTTGCCGTTGCTGTCGGTGATGATCCAGTGGCGCGACAGCAGCTTGGCCGGGACCTCGCCCCGGTTGGTGATGGTGATGGTGTAGGCGAACACGTACCGGTTCAGTTCCGGGTTCGACTGTTCCTCGATGTAGTCGGTCTCGACCTCGACATCGATCTGATAGCGGCTCATGGTTTCCACGAACGGATGTCCCGATGCTTTGCTGTTGACCTGTGTCCAAGGATACGGATTCGGAGGGGCGGCCGAAAGTTCCCTTGCCCGCTGTCGGGATCAGTCGCAGGCAGCCGCCGCCGTCAGCGCGCCGAGCAGTCCGGGCCAGGGGTGCACGATCACCTGTACCGGCAGCCGCGTCAGAAGGTTGCGGAACCGGCCCTTGGCCAGGAAGGCGTCGAGAAAGCCGCCCGATGCGATCAGCGGCAGCAGGTGGATGGCGATGCCGCCGGCGATGAAGAGGCCGCGGCGGCACAGGGTCTGGAGCGCGAGATTGCCGGCCTGTGCCCCGTAGAGGCGCACGAAATGGCGCAGGGTGGCCTCGGCCGTCTTGTCGCCGGCCTGCAGGCCCAGGCGGGTGATCACCGGTGCCGGGTCGCGGCCTTCGCGTTCCGCCTGTCGGACATCCGGGTGCAGATGTTCGCCGCAGCGGAAGCGATAGAGCTCCACCAGGCCGCTGCCGGAGAGCACCCGTTCCCAGGAGACATGGGCGCCGTAGCATCCCTGCAGGTATTCGAGCAGTTCCCAGTCTTCCCGGGTCTGGGGAGCGAAGTCACTGTGTCCGCCTTCCGTGGGCATGACGTGCAGCCGGCCGGTCTCGTGGCACTCGAGTACCAGGGCCTGGCCGAGACCCGTGCCGGCGCCGATGAGGGCGGCGGGGGCCAGCGGGTCCGGTTGACCCGGTTGCACGGAAACCAGACTGTCGTCGTCCAGGTGGGGCACGGCGTGGGCCACGGCGGCGAAGTCGTTGATCAGGCAGACCGGTGCGCCGGAGAGCCGGGCGCTGATGCCGTCCGCGTCGATTCGCCACGACAGATTGGTGAGCTCCACGCAGCGCTGCCCCGTTCCGACGGGCGCGGCCACGGCGATGCAGGCCCGGGTCGGAGATTCGTGCCTTTCCGCCAGAAAGGCTGCCAACAGGGAGACGAAATCCGGCCAGTCGGCGTTGTCGTATGCCTGCACCCGCAGCGGTCGCTCCGGGGCCGTGGCGGGAGCGATGGCGAGCCGGGTGTGCGTGCCGCCGATGTCGGCTGCAAGGACCGTTGCGGTCACGGGGCTACCCGGACAGTCCGGCGGCAGCAGCCGCATCCAGCAGCCACCGGACCCGGCCGACGGGGCGGAGGCGGGCGACCGGCAGGTCGGGATCTCCGCCCGAGAACAGCCGGGCCACGATCTCCGCCTTTTCCTCGCCGGCGACCAGGAAGATCACCTCCCGCGCGGATTCGATGACGGGCGGCGTCAGCGTGATGCGCTGCGTCGGGACGGCCGTGGTTTCCACGGTCACCGCATACCGGCTGCGTTCCTCGAGCGCAGGCGAGCCGGGAAACAGGGAGGCGGTGTGGCCGTCGCTGCCCACGCCGAGCAGGATCAGGTCGAACACGGGCGCGCCGTCCTCGGCCTGCGGCAGCCGCGTGCGGAGCAGGGCGTCGTAGCGGGCGGCTGCGCCTTCGGGATCTCCGGCCGCTCCGGCGTTCGGGATCATGGGGTGGCCGTGGTCGGGAGGCAGGGGGACACGGTCGAGGAGCTCGTGGCGGATCATGCCCCAGTTGCTCAAGGGATCCTCGGGGGGCACCACGCGCTCGTCACTCTGGTAGAGCCAGACGCGCGACCACTCGATACGGTCGGCCGCCCAGGGCGTGGCGAGGCAGCGATAGAGCTGGCGCGGCGTGCCGCCGCCAGCCAGCGCACAGTGGAAGGCGTCGCGTGCGGCGATCGACGCCTCGCAGGCGGTCAGCCAGTGGCGGGCCGCCTGCATCGTCAGCTCGGCCCGGCTGGGAAGGATTTCCGGTGTCGATACGGGGGCCTGATCGTTCATGCGTTCCTCCCTGGTCCATGGCCGGAGGCATTTCCCGAGAGATTGATGTCGATCAGGCCGAAATGCAACCATCACGCGCTATATTTGAGAACAGTCGTCCATGTCACGGGAGAGTGCGATGTATCTCAAGGACAGACATTCCGGGGATCTCGTGGAAATCCTCGATCTGGAATCCCTGTTCGACCCTTTCCGTCCCGCCGTCCGGGGCCGTTTCCATGCCGGCGAGGAGCTGCAGGATCCGGTCGATTTCGCCAAGTCGGACCTGCTGTTCCCCTCGGGCGAGCCATTGCCCAGGTGCTGGACCGATCCCGACTATCCCCGGAATTGACCAGCCTGATTCGCGAAGCCCGTCACGCGCGTGGCGGCACGGGTTCACAGATCGGGGGAGCTGCCATCAAGGTTTGGGCGCAGGGTCCGATCCTTGCAGCAAGAGCACAGAGAGGCAGGGAGTGCCGTCATTTCGACAGCCTCGGGAGGTGAGTCATGCGCTACCGTATGCATCGCAAACCGGATCTCATCGCCGTGCTGGCCCTGGTGGTCGGGCTGGGCGTGCTGATCTCCATGCGGGTACAGGCCCAGGAAGCCCTTGCCGTGTCATCACTCGAAGGACTTGCCGGCCTGCCCGTGGAAGGCGCACGGATGGCTGTTTCTCCCGTGCGCGATCTGGCCGGCCGGCTGCAGCTGCGCTGGGTGGAGGAACGGCTGGCGGACGAATCCGTGGCCGATTTCGTGGCCGGCAGCGGGATGTACCTGAATCGCCCGCATCGTACCGGCGACGGAGTGGTGCGGCTGCGCTGGCGGGCACCGGGCAGTTTTCGTGACGCCGAACGCGCTGCCCGAGACATGGGCGCCAGTCTGAACGGTCCCCGTGCGCCTCGTACCGGAATCTTCATCACGTTCGACAAGCATTGGTGAGAACACGTGCCTGGGACCTTTCCCCTTGTCCGGGTCCCCGCCTGATCAGGAGCTGCTGATCAGGCTTCTTCTTGTCGCTTCAGTTTTGACCGGTTCCGGCCGCTAATCCTGACAGGTGCCCGGAAACCATAGCGAGGTGAGTGGCCATGGATCGCAGGAAACGCCAGAAAATCATCGACATCGCCCTGATCGTGGTGGGTATCGGTGCGATCCTGGGCATCTTTGCGGTCGCCGTGCTCGTCGCGCCCGACAACCCCTTCGCCGGCAGCGACTTCCTGAAGGACGTCGGCGCGGCCTACAGTTACTGAACCGGTGCCCCCTTCCACAACAAGGGAATCGCGCGCCCGATACTGATCCCGATCAATCCCTGGCGGAATGAGGGGCCGTTCCCCTTGCCTCCTGCCGTCATGGGGCATAGATTCCCTGCTTCACGATCCGGAATCGGAGCAGGCAGGGATGGCAAGATACATACGCTGGTTTCGGGAGCTGGGCATCGAGGACGTGCCCGTCGTGGGCGGCAAGAATGCCTCCCTGGGCGAGATGTACCGTGAGCTGATGCCGCTGGGCGTGAAGATCCCCAACGGCTTCGCCACCACCGCCCAGGCCTACCGGGACACCCTGGAGCAGGCCGGCGTCTGGCCGAAACTGCGCGAACTCATGGCCGGGCTCGATCCCGACGACGTCGAGGATCTGGCGCGGCGCGGAGCCCGGGCGCGCGCGCTCATCTACGGGGCGCCCCTGCCCGAGGCACTGCGCCAGGAAATCCTGGAGGCCTACCATGCGCTGCAGGCGGAATATGGCGAGGATCTGAGCGTCGCCGTGCGCTCCTCGGCCACCGCCGAGGATCTGCCCACCGCCAGTTTCGCGGGCCAGCAGGAGACCTATCTCAACATTCGCGGGGACGAACACCTGCTCGATGCCGTGCGTCGCTGCTTCGCCTCCCTGTTCACCGACCGGGCCATTCACTACCGCATCGACAACGGCTTCGACCACTTCAAGGTGGCGCTCTCGGTCGGCATCATGAAGATGGTGCGCTCCGACCTGGCCGCCAGCGGCGTCATGTTCACGCTGGACACCGAGACCGGCTTCCGGGACGTGGTCTTCATCACGGCCGCCTGGGGACTGGGCGAGAACGTGGTGCAGGGGGCCGTGGAACCCGACGAGTTCTATGTGCACAAGCCCACGTTCGATCGGGGGCACCGTGCCGTGCTGCGCCGCCATCTCGGCAGCAAGAAGATCAAGATGGTCTATGCCACGGGCGGCACGCGCGAGTTCACGCGCAACGTGCCCGTTCCGGAAACCGAACGCCGCCGTTACTGCATCACCGACGACGAGGTGCTCAAGCTGGCCGAATACGCCATCCTCATCGAAAGGCACTACACCGAGAAGGCCGGCGAGGACCGCCCGATGGACATCGAATGGGCCAAGGACGGCATCGATGGCGAACTCTACGTGGTCCAGGCCCGTCCGGAGACGGTCCAGTCGCAGAAGAAGGGGGCCGTGCTCGAGCAATACGTGCTGAAGGAGGAGGGCGAGGTTCTGGCGCGCGGTTACGCCGTTGGGGCGAAGATCGCCGTAGGGCGGGCGCACTACATCCGGGACGTGGCCCACCTCTCCGAATTCCAGCCCGGCGAGGTGCTGGTGGCGGATACCACCACGCCCGACTGGGAACCGGTCATGAAGACCGCCGCGGCCATCGTCACCAATCGTGGCGGGCGCACCTGTCACGCCGCCATCGTCGCCCGCGAACTGGGCATTCCGGCAGTGGTCGGCACCGACAACGCCACCGAGACCATCCCGGATGGCGAGACGGTGACCGTCTCCTGCGCGGGGGGAGACGAGGGTCGGGTCTATCGTGGCGCCTTGAAATACGAGGTCGTTCGCATCGACCTCTCGGACCTGCCGCGTCCGAAGACGAAGATCATGATCAACCTCGGCAACCCCGATATCGCCTTCGCCACCTCGTTTCTGCCCAACGACGGCGTGGGGCTGGCCCGTCTGGAGTTCATCATCAACGAATACATCAAGGCCCATCCCATGGCGCTGCTGCATCCCGAGCGGATCCGGGATGCCGAGGTTCGCGCCCGGGTGGAATCGCTCTTTCAGGGCTATCCGGACGGCGCGAGTTTCTTCATCCAGAAGCTGTCCGAGGGCGTGGGCACCATTGCCGCCGCCTTCTGGCCGAAGCCGGTCGTGGTGCGCCTGTCCGACTTCAAGTCCAACGAATACGCGGCCCTGCTCGGCGGTCGCGACTTCGAGCCCGAGGAAGACAACCCCATGATCGGCTTCCGTGGCGCCGCGCGCTATACCCACCCGGCCTATGCCGAGGGCTTCGCACTGGAATGCGCGGCCATGAAGCGGGTGCGCGAGGAGATGGGGCTCACCAACGTCATTCTGATGATCCCCTTCTGCCGCCGCGTGCCGGAGGCAGAGAAGGTACTGGCCGCCATGGCCTCGCACGGCTTGAGACGCGGCGAGAACGGGCTCGAGATCTACGTGATGTGCGAGATTCCCAACAACGTCATTCTCATCGACGAGTTCGCGAAGCACTTCGACGGCTTTTCCATCGGCTCCAACGACCTCACCCAGCTCACGCTGGGCGTGGACCGCGACTCCGAGATCGTCTCCTTCGACTTCGACGAGCGCGATCCGGGCGTGAAGGCCATGATTCGCCTGGCCGTGGAAGGGGCACGCAGGAATGGCCGTCACTCCGGACTCTGCGGACAGGCGCCCTCCGACTATCCCGAGATGGCCGAATACCTGGTCGAGATCGGCATCGACTCCATGAGCCTCAATCCCGATACCGTGCTCGTCACCACCCGCCACGTGCTCGAGGTCGAAAGGCGCCTCGGCCGCTGACGATCGCTGCGGAATCCACCGAATCCACGGAAGGGGATCGTCAGCCACGAAAACCCCGAAACCCACGAAAGGGTGACATGGCCACGGAATCACGCGGAAATTGGGTGAGGAGTGAGGCGTGAGGAGTGAGGGGTGAGGAAGTGCTTGCGCCATTCCGGCCGAGCGTTTTTGCTCCCCGCCGTCCCGGCCGAGTCCTTCTCCCCGTCATCCCGGCCGAGCGGAGCGAGAGCCGGGATCTCGCAAAGGCAACCGATGCGGCGTGAAACGGCGGCTTCGTTGTCGAGGTCCCGGATCTTCGCATCGCTTCGCGATGCTTCGTCCGGGACGACGGCGGTCATCTTTTTCTCTACCGTCATTCCGGGCGAGCGGTTTTTCTTTTCGTCATTCCGGGCGAGCGGTT
>JALVEM010000443.1 GCA_027030825.1 Thiohalobacter sp. | reverse complement strand
GGAGCGGCTCTCCGAGCGCGATCGGGCGATCTTCGACGCCTATCTGCTCATGCTGACCGACGAGGCGCTGGTGGAGGAGACGATCGGGCGCATCCGGCAGGGCAACTGGGCGCCCGGCGCCTGGCGAGAGACCGTGCTGGCGCACGTGCGCGTCTTCGAGCGCATGGAGGATCCCTACTTGCGCGAACGGGCCTCGGACATCCGTGAACTGGGGCAGCGGGTGCTGGCCGGTCTGCTGGAGGAGGTGGGAGAGAGCGAGCTGCCCGAAGGTCCGGTCATCCTGGTGGGCGAGGAGGTGACGGCCAGCCATCTGGCCGACGTGCCGGAATCCCGGCTGGCGGGCATCGTCTCGGCCCGGGGCTCGGGGGCCTCGCACGTGGCGATCCTGGCGCACGCGCTGGGCATTCCGGCGGTCATGGGCGTGGAGGAGCTGCCGGTGGCGCGCATGGAGGACCGTCGGGTCGCCATCGACGGCTATCAGGGGCGGCTCTACGTCAATCCTTCCGGCACCATTCTGACGGAATTCGAGCGCCTGCTGCGCGAGGAACAGGAGCTCGAGCGCAGCCTGGCCGGGCTGGGCGATCTGCCCTCGGAGACGCCGGACGGGCACCACGTGCCGCTGCATGTGAACACCGGCCTGCTGGCGGACATCACACCCTCGCTGCGCAGCGGCGCCGAGGGGGTCGGGCTCTACCGGACGGAGGTGCCCTTCCTGATCCGCAGCGGTTTTCCCACCGAGGACGAGCAGGTGGACATCTACCGGCAGGTGCTGGAGGCCTTCGCGCCCCGGCCGGTCACGGTTCGCACGCTGGACGTCGGCGGCGACAAGCCGCTGCCCTATTTTCCGATCGAGGAGGCCAACCCCTTTCTCGGCTGGCGCGGCATCCGCCTGCTGCTCGATCACCCCGAGCTCTTCCTGATGCAGCTGCGCGCCATCCTGCGCGCCAACGACGGGCTGGGCAATGCGCGCATCATGCTGCCCATGGTCAAGGATCCGGCCGAACTGCACGAGGGCCGGCGCCTGCTGCGCCAGGCCTGGCAGGAGCTGCGCGAGGAGGGGCACCGGGTGCCTTTGCCGGAGCTGGGCGTGATGGTCGAGGTGCCGAGCCTCATCTATCTTCTCGATCGCATCCTGCCGGACGTGGCCTTTCTGTCGATCGGCTCGAACGACCTGACCCAGTATCTGCTGGCGGTGGATCGCAACAACAGCCGGGTGGCCGAGCTCTACGACTGGTTCCATCCCGCCGTGCTGGCGGCGCTGGCGAGCGTACTGGAGACGGCTCGCAGCGCGGGGCGACCGGTCAGTGTCTGCGGCGAGATGGCGGGCGATCCGATGGCCGCGCTGCTGCTGCTCGGGCTCGGCGTGACCAGCCTGAGCATGAGCGTGGGCAGCGTGCCGCGCGTGAAATGGGTGATCCGCAGCTTCAATCTCGACGAGGCCCGCGTCGTCGCGCAGCGCGCCCTGCAGGCCGACGACGGCGACGGTGTGCGCGCCGTGCTCTCGGAGGCGCTCGAGGCCCGCGGCCTGGGCGGCCTGGTGCGGGCGGGGAAGTGAGGCCCGGCATCGCCGAGTCGGCCATGCCCGCGGCAGTCGCAGCCACTCCTGCTTCCGGTTTCCAGCCACTCGGGTCATTCCGGACGGCGCGCAGCGCCGATCCGGAATCCAGGAATGGAACGAACCGCGGCGGCATGGATGGGTGTGGTTTCTGGATTCCGGCTCGCGCGTCCCGGCTGGTGCCGGGCCGCTTGGCCGGAATGACGGAGGCGCTCCTCACCCCTCACCCCTCGCGCCTCACCCCTCACACCTCACTCAATTTCCGTGTGATTCCGTGGCCATCACAAATTTTCGCGGGTTTCGTGGATTCCGTGGCTATTCCC
>JALVEM010000442.1 GCA_027030825.1 Thiohalobacter sp. | reverse complement strand
TCGAGGAGGGTGCCCGTGAGCAGGGGTTGATCAGGCTGCACCACTGTACTTCTCCAGTTCTTCCCGTGGATTCCAGGGCATCTCGCGCGCCATCTCCTCGTAGAGCTGGCGCTGTTTCGGCGTCTTTGCCGGCGGCGTCATGATCTTGAGGATCACGTACTGGTCGCCGGCCGGCTGACTGCCCCGGCCGGGGAGTCCCCGGCCCTTGAGCCGCAGCTTGCGGTCGGTTTGAGAACCTGCCGGAATCTTCAGATCCACCATGCCACCGAGGGTGGGCACCTTCACCCTGGCGCCCAGCGCGGCCTCCCAGGGCGTCACCGGCAGCGACAGGGTGACGTCACGTCCCTCGATGGTGAACAGCGGGTGCGGTTCGAACTCGACCTCGAGATAGAGGTCGCCGGCCGGTCCGCCGCCGGCCCCCGGGCTGCCCTGACCGGCGAGGCGGATCTGCTGGCCGGCCGTGATGCCCTTGGGGATCTGCACGTTGAGCGTCCGGCTCCTGTAGGTCACGCGGCCCTGTTCGTCCAGCTCCGGGTGGCGCAGGGTGATGGTCCGCCTGGCGCCGTAGTAGGCATCCTCGGGCCGGATCAGGATCTTCGCGTGATGGTCCTCGCCGCGCATGCGGGCGCTGCGGCGCCAGGATCGGCCGCCGCGGGCGCCTCCGAAACCGAACAGCTGTTCGAAGAAGTCGCTGAAGTCCTCGGCGCTGGCGCTGGTGTAGCCGCCGCCGCTGAATTCGAATCCGGCATCCCAGCCCGGCGGGGGATGGAATTCCTGGCCCGCCTGCCAGTTGGCGCCGAGCTGGTCGTAGGCCGCCCGCTTCTCCGGATCCTTGAGCACTTCATAGGCCTCGTTGACCTCCTTGAAGCGCTCTTCCGCATCGGGTTCGCTGCTGACGTCGGGATGATACTTGCGCGCCAGCTTGCGATAGGCGCGCTTGATCTCGTCCTGCGTTGCGTTGCGATCCACGCCCAGGATCTTGTAGTAGTCCTTGTATTCCACAGTGTGTCTTCCTCGCCGTTCCTGTTCCTGCGCATGCCGGGCGACTTCCCGGACCGGCGCCGGCCACCGGTCCGGGAAGTCACCCGGGTCGCCCCGGGTGGATGGCGGCGGACATGGAAAAGGCCATCGACCTGCGTCAATGACCTTCTCCGCTCCGCCGGTCGATCAGCTCTCTTCGGCCTCGACCGTGATGCGCCGCGGCTGGACCTCTTCCTGCTTGGGAATGACGATCTCGAGCACGCCGTTCTTGACCTTGGCCCTGATCTTCTCGGCATCGGCCGTATCAGGCAGGCTGAAGCGGCGATAGAAGGCGCCACGCACGCGCTCGATGCGCTTGTAGCCTTCCTTCTCTTCCTTCTTCTCTTCCTCGCGCTGGCCCTTGATGGTCAGTACGCCGTTCTCCATGCTCACCTCGATGTCCTTGGGATCGACGCCCGGGACGTCGGCATGGATCACGAACTTGTCCGGCTCTTCCTTGATGTCCACCGCGGGCACCCAGTCGGCCGTCGCCACGTCGGACTGCTGCTCGGTCGACAGCGCCATGCGGCGCGGATCGAAGAGCTGATCGATCTCCTTGCTGAGCTGATTCAGCAGACTCCAGGGTTCGTAACGTACGAGACTCATGGCACTCACCTCCTTTTTTCATGGAATTCGTCGTCGTCTGTCTCCCATATGGGGATGGGGGGCGACGGGATCAAGGCCGGTGGGCGCGCAAACCGGGCTGGAGGTCGTTCGCGGGCGGATGCTGGAATATTAGAGACACAATATATTGTGTATGTCGCAAGTGCGTGAACAAGCCCTTGAAAACCTGTGGATAAGCTGTTCCGATCCGGTGAAAACTCGTAACATGTTGAAAAACAATAGGTAAAAATTTCCTC
>JALVEM010000441.1 GCA_027030825.1 Thiohalobacter sp. | reverse complement strand
GTGTCCCCGCGACAGGGGCCGCCAGTCGGTGGGCGAGGCATGCATGCGGCCATGGCTGCCGTAGGCATAGCGCCGCCACTGGCGCGCCCCGCAACGCATGCCCTCGTGAAAGACGCTCTCGGCGCCCGCGGGCGAGCGGAAGACCAGCAGATAGCGCACCACGCCGTCGGTCCCGCGGGTGAGCTGGCGCCCGTCGACGAAGACCCGCGACTGCAGCCCGGCCACCCCGGTCACGGGGATCAGATCCCGGGACTTCGGATAGGCCACCGGAGGCGGCGCGGCCTCTCGCCAGGCGCGGGACTCGGGCGTGCCGCCCGCCCATTCCGGGATCTCGTTCTCGTCCACATCGGCATGGGCCGGCATCGCCGGCAGGCCGGATGCGGCGAACAACGCAAGCACGAAAATCGAACGGCGTTTCAAGCAGCGCCTCCGGAAGTTTGCGAAGGCGCCATTCTAGCAGCCTCTCAGCCGGGCTCGGCAAGATCCTCGGCCAGGGCCTTGCGGGTATCTTCGTCCAGCTCCGTCTCGTGCCGGTACTCCGGGTGATCGATGCCGACCCGGACGGGTGCGCCGGCCAGGACATCACGGATCATCTCCGGAGTCAGCTCGAAACGCAGGAAATGGACCGAGGAGGTCTTGTCCGGCGTGTCCCGCTCGAGATCCTCGTCGGCGATGGCGTAGACCTTCTCGTGATCGCCCACCTGGACCCAGACCCGGTCTTCGATGCCCACCAGCCGCGCCAGCACCCGCTTGCGCTCCTCCGGGTCGGGCACCTCGATCATGAAGGTGGCCTTCCAGTTGGTCCCTTCGGGAATCAGCGGGTTGTAGGCATCGAGTTCGTCCTGGATGCCCTCGTGTTCGAAGATCCGCTCGATGCGCAGCATCTCCTGGATCTGGTACTGCATGGTGTGGCGGTCCTCGAAGTGCAGCGTGGCCATCGGGCCCACGTGCACCTTGCGGCGCTTCTTGTGTTCCATGATCCGGGCGCGGTATTCCGGCCGGATGCGGTCGTATTCCTCGAGACTGTAGAGATCCTCGTGCGTGAGCTTGCTCATGGTATGACTCCTTGGGAATCCAGAATCCAGAATCCAGAATTCCGGGATCGACCGTTCGCCCGCCGCCCGGTTCAGATGCCGTAGGCCCGGCGCAGCAGCGTGATTGGATGTTCCTGGGCGCCGTCGCGACCGACGCCGTGGGCGATCTGGGCGCCGGCCATCGGGCAGTCGCTGCCGAAGTGATCGGCCCCGGACTGTTCCACCTTCCTGAAGACGGGACGGCCGATCTTCATCGCCGTCTCGTGGAACTCGCTCTTGACGGTGTAGGTGCCGTCGTGCCCTGAGCAGCGCTCGATCACCTCGACCCGGGTCTCCGGCACCAGTAAGAGCACCTCGCGGGTCTTCTGGCCGATGTTCTGCACCCGCTGATGGCAGGCCGCATGCCAGGCGACCTTGCCCAGCGGATTCCTGAAATCGGTCTTGAGCAGGCCGTGCTGATGCCGGATGTGGAGATATTCGAAGGGATCGTAGAATGCATCGCGCACCTTGGCCACGTCCGGGTCGTCCGGGAACAGCAGGGGCAGTTCCTGCTTGTACATGAGCACGCAGGACGGCACGGGCGCGACCAGGTCCCAGCCCTCGTCGACCAGGGCGGCGAGCACCGGAATATTGGCGTTCTTGTGCGCCTCGATGGTCTCGAAATCGCCCAGTTCCAGCTTCGGCATGCCGCAGCACCGCTCCTTCCCCACCAGCCGCACCGGAATGTCGTTGTGCTCGAACACGGCCATCAGGTCCTCGCCGAGCTGCGGGGCGTTCCAGTTGCCGTAGCAGGTGGCATAGAGCGCTACCCTGCCCCGGGTGGAGCCGGCCGGCTTCGGTTCTACCGA
>JALVEM010000440.1 GCA_027030825.1 Thiohalobacter sp. | reverse complement strand
ATCGTCCACGCCCTCGGGGATGCTCACGGCATTGAGCTGCGGCAGCCGTTCGTCCTCGGGCACCACGAAGGCGAGCCCCATGGCTTCCAGCCCGGCCCGCAGCGCCTTGTGATGGCGCCAGTGCCGGGCCCAGGCGTTCTCGATGCCCTCCTCGAGCAGGATGACCAGCGCTTCGTGCAGGGCATAGAGAGTGTTGATGGGTGCGGTATGGTGATAGGCCCGCTTGCCGTCTCCACCCCAGTAGCCGAGCACCAGATTGAGATCCATGAACCAGCTCTGCACCTTGCGCTTGCGATTGCGCACCTTCTCCAGCGCGCGTTCGCTGAAGGTGACGGGCGACAGTCCCGGGACGCAGGAAAGACACTTCTGGGTGCCGGAATAGACGGCGTCCAGCCCCCACTCGCCCACCCGCAGCTCGGAGCCGCCCAGCGAGGTGACGGTATCGACGATCGTCAGGCAGTCATGGCTGCGGGCGATTTCGGCCAGCGTGCGGGCGTCCGACAGGGCGCCCGTGGAGGTCTCGGCATGGACGAAGGCGAGGATCTTCGCATCCGGATGAGCCTCGAGCGCCGCCTCCACCTTGCCGGGATCGACCGCACGCCCCCAGGCATCCTCGACCACCACCGGGACGCCGCCGGCGCGTTCCACGTTTTCCTTCATGCGGCCGCCGAAGACGCCGTTGATGCAGACGACGACCTTGTCGCCCGGCTCGACCAGGTTGACGAAGCAGGTCTCCATGCCCGCCGAGCCCGGGGCCGAGACCGGCATGGCGAGCTCGTAGTCGGTCTGGAAGGCATAGCGCAGGAGTTCCTTCATCTCGTCCATCATGCCCACGAACACCGGGTCGAGATGCCCGATGGTGGGCCGGCTCATGGCTTCGAGAATGCGGGGGTTCACGTCGGAAGGACCGGGCCCCATGAGGGTGCGCCGGGGCGGATGGAAAGAGCGTGTGGTCATGGCCTGTTCTCCGATGCCGTCTGCGATCACGAATCCGCGCGATTCTAGCACTCTCCTCAGGCACGGCCAGTTTCCCTGCCCGTATCATGGAAGGATGGCGCATTGCCTGCGCGCCGGGCGGCCGGTATCCTCGATCCGCCATGACCCGCATCGATTTCTATGTGCTCGGCTCCGACGACCCGCGGCAACGCCTGGTCACGGCCTGCCGGATCGCGGAGAAGGCCTGGAAACAGGGCCTGCGCGTCTTCATCCATGCGCCGGACCAGGCACGCGAACTCGACGACCTGCTCTGGACCTTTTCCTCGGGCAGTTTCGTGCCCCACGGCCTGCAGGGCGGGGACGACGATGCCGAGCAGCCCGTGCTGATCGGCGCCGGGGGCGAGCCCGGTCCGGAACATGCGGACGTGCTGATCAATCTCGCCGATGCGGTGCCACCCTTCTTCGGCCGATTCCATCGCCTGGCCGAGATCCTCCATCGGCACCCGGACACCCTCTCACGGGGCCGCGAGCGTTTCCGCCACTATCGCGAGCGCGGCTACGAACTGCACACCCACAACCTCTGACACGCCGATCTGCCGCGCCGGGACCGACCAGGCCCGCCCTTCGACGAGGCGAGTAACTGCCGGAGGGTTTTCGCTATAATGCGCGCTTCCCACGCAGGCCCGAGTGCATCCATGGACAAGACCTACAACCCGCACGCCATCGAACAGTCCTGGTACGAGACCTGGGAGCGCCGCGGCTGGTTCAGGCCATCCGGCGTCGGCCAGCCCTACTGCATCATGATCCCGCCGCCGAACGTGACCGGCAGTCTGCACATGGGGCACGCCTTCCAGGACACCATCATGGATGCGCTCATCCGCCACCACCGCATGCGCGGCGACAACACCCTCTGGCAGCCGGGGACGGACCATGCCGGCATCGCCACCCAGATGGTGGTCGAGCGGCAGCTCAACGCCGAGGGCCTGACCCGCCACGATCTGGGCCGCGAGGAGTTCATCCGCCGCGTCTGGCAGTGGAAGGAGACCTCCGGCGGCACCATCACCCGCCAGCTGCGCCGCATGGGCGCCTCGCTCGACTGGAGCCGGGAGCGCTTCACCATGGACGAGGGCCTGTCCAAGGCCGTGCGCGAGGTCTTCGTGCGCCTCTACGACGAGGGCCTGATCTACCGGGGCAAGCGGCTGGTCAACTGGGATCCGGTGCTGCACACGGCGGTCTCCGACCTCGAGGTGATCTCCGAGGAGGAAGACGGCTTCCTGTGGCACATGCGCTATCCGCTCGCCGACGGCTCCGGCCATCTGGTGGTCGCCACCACCCGACCCGAGACCATGCTCGGCGACACCGCCGTGGCCGTGCACCCGGACGACGAGCGCTACCGGCACCTGGTCGGCAAGACCGTGAAGCTGCCGCTCGCCAACCGCGAGATCCCCGTCATCGCCGACGAGTACGTGGATCCGGAATTCGGCACCGGCGTGGTCAAGATCACCCCGGCGCACGACTTCAACGACTACGAGGTCGGGCGGCGCCACGACCTGCCCCTGATCAATATCTTTACCCCGGACGCTTCGATCAACGACAACGCCCCCGAGCCCTACCGCGGCCTGGACCGCTACGAGGCACGCGACCGCATCGTCCACGACCTGGAGGAGCTGGGGCTGATCGAGAAGATCGAGCCGCACCGGCTGATGGTGCCGCGCGGCGACCGCTCCGGCGCCGTCATCGAGCCCTTCCTGACCGACCAGTGGTTCGTGAAGATCGCGCCGCTGGCCGAACCGGCCATCGAAGCGGTCGAGACCGGCCGCATCCGCTTCGTGCCGGAGAACTGGAAGAACACCTATTTCGAGTGGATGCGCAACATCCAGGACTGGTGCATCTCGCGCCAGATCTGGTGGGGGCACCGCATCCCGGCCTGGTACGACGAGGACGGCAACATCTACGTGGCGCGCAGCGAGGAAGAGGCGCGCGAGAAGTACGATCTCGGGCCCGACCTGCCGCTGGTGCAGGACGAGGACGTACTGGATACCTGGTTCTCGTCCGCGCTCTGGCCCTTCTCCACCCTGGGCTGGCCCGAACGGACACCAGATCTGGAGACCTGGTATCCGACCAACGTGCTGGTCACCGGCTTCGACATCATCTTCTTCTGGGTCGCCCGCATGATCATGATGGGGCTCAAGTTCATGGGCGACGTGCCCTTCCGCGAGGTCTACATCCACGGCCTGGTGCGCGACGCTCACGGCCAGAAGATGTCCAAGTCCAAGGGCAACGTGCTCGATCCGCTCGACATCATCGACGGCATCGACCTCGAGTCGCTGGTGAAGAAACGCACCACCGGGCTCATGCAGCCGCAGATGGCGAAAAGGATCGAGCAGGCCACACGCAAGGAGTTCCCCAACGGCATTCCCGCCTACGGCTGTGACGCCCTGCGCTTCACCTTCGCCTCGCTGGCCACCACCGGTCGTGACATCAACTTCGATCTCGGCCGGGTGGAAGGCTACAGGAACTTCTGCAACAAGCTGTGGAATGCCGCCCGCTACGTGCTCATGAACACCGAGGGCCGGGACTGCGGGCAGGACGGCGGCGAGGTCGCGCTCAGCGTGGCCGACCGCTGGATCCTGGGCCGGTTGCAGACCACCATCCGTCGCACCACCGAATCCATCGAGGCCTACCGCATGGATCTAGCCGCCCAGGCCCTCTATGCCTTCACCTGGGACGAGTACTGCGACTGGTACCTGGAGCTCTCCAAGGCCGTGCTCAACGACCCGGAGGCCTCGCCCGAGGCCCTGCGCGGCACCCGCCGCACCCTGGTCCAGGTGCTGGAAACCCTGCTGCGGCTGCTGCACCCCATCATGCCCTTCATCACCGAGGAGATCTGGCAGAAGGTCGCGCCGCTGGCCGGACGCGAGGGCGAGACGATCATGCTCGCGCCCTGGCCGACGCCCGATGACTCACTGATCGATGCCGGCATCGATGCCGAGTTCGAATGGATCCGACAGTGCATCCTGGGCGTGCGCCGCATCCGCAGCGGCATGAACATCGATCCGCGCAGGCCCCTGCCGGTGCTGTTCGAGAACGGTTCCGAAGAGGATCGCCGGCGGCTGGAGATCTACCGGACACTGCTCGAGCGGCTGGCGCGCATCGAATCCATCACCTGGCTCGAGCCCGGGGAACAGGCGCCCGAGTCTGCCGCCGAACTGGTCGGCGAGATGAAGCTGCTCATCCCGCTCGCCGGGCTGATCGACAAGGAAGCCGAGCTCGCCCGCCTCGACCGCGAGATCGGCAAGCGCGAACAGGAAATAGCCCAGCTGGAGAAAAAGCTCGCCAACGAGAACTTCACGAACAAGGCCCCCGCCGCCGTCGTGCAGAAGGAGCGCGACAAGCTGGCGGAGGCCCAGAAGGCGCTGGCTACGCTAAAAGAGCAGCGTGAGAGAATTGCGGGTCTTTGATGACCTTGTTAGTACAACTACATTCCATGTGACTCATTCTCGGATGAGGCCCCAAGGATCATTGATGTTTCGAGCATCCAGCGCAGGCATGCCTTTATAGGACGCCTCAAATTTTCCTTTGGAATCGTTCCAGTATGCCATGGGATGATATGGTTTCCATCCTTTCGCTCTTATGTACATCATCTCGAATCCCAATGGCCTTATTTCGTAACCAATAAACCTTTCTGTTGCTCCAAGGTGCCCCATTTCATGGAATGCGATATACGTGGATGATATATAATTGACCGGTACCACCTTTCTGTATCTGGCAATAAGTTGTCTATCTTCATTACTCAGATACCCGGGCGCAAAGGCTTCATAGGGTGTGGCGGCATTGTTTTTTCCATAGATGAACTCCTTGGGTGATACGAATTTCACTTTCAGCATGCGTGAGCTGAGATCCAGATGGTTCTTCAGCGCATAGGTATATGCAGCGTCTACACCCGGACCAAGGATCCCAAGGTCATTGAGCTCGTTCAATCTCTCCAGGATTCCATCCATTGGATCAACGCCTTCCGGGAAAGCATCGGGTGCGGCCTCGAAGAACATCTCTCCGATCCTTCCCTTAACAAGATAGCCATTCTTCTGTCTGATTATTTCGGCCTTGTACTTTCTCAGGTCATTGAACAGATAAACGAACGCCGAGCTCATGGCGCCATTGGCAAATTTGCCACCGGTGATTCTCGACGCGGTCCCGCCGATCACCGCGGAGGCAACCACACGCACCGGCGTGCCCCCCGGCAGTCTGCCGACCTGTGGTGAGGCCACCTTGCTGAATGCGGCCGCCGCGAAGTTGGCGGCAAAACTCCCGCCCTGGGCCGCGGCCAGTGCGCCCTGAGCAAGCCCGTGCAGGGCGGCCGCCTCGGCGGTGTTGATGACGCCGGCATGGTGCAGGTCGCCGATCTGCCCGGCGATGGCCGAGGAGACCGCCGCAAAGGCGCCGGCCTGCAAGGCATCGTCCCAGCTGCCGCCGGCCGCCCTGGTGAAGGCCGCGGTCACGACCCCGGCGCACACGGCCGTTCCGACACCCTGCGTGGCCGTCGAACAGCCGATCATGGCCACCGAGCGCACGATCGGGTTGCTCGCCAGATCCCGGATCAGATCACCCAGCTTGTCGAAGAAGAACCCGCTGGGATCGGTGTAGCTCAAGGGATTGTTGAGCACATAGCTGTAGCGGTTCAGGTTCTGGGCGTTGAGCGGGGCCTGCACGTTCGGGTCCGGCGACAGGAAACGCCCCAGCTCGGGATCGTAGACCCGGCCGTTCATGTGGATCAGGCCCACCTCGTCGAGCTGCTCGTGGCCGGTATAGCCCCGGGTGGTGGTCTGCGCGGTCAGAAAACCCGTCGCCGGCCGCCAGTTGGCCTGGCGACGCTCGCCGAAGGGCGCAAAGGAGCTGCGCTCGAGCACCTTGCCGGTGGCGTCCGTCACCACGTCCGTCGAGCCCAGGTGGTCCTTGAACAGGTACTTGTAGACCACCTTGCTGCCGGTCTTCTCCCGGATCAGGGTGGCATGCCCCACGCCGATGTAGTCCTTGTGGGTGACCTGGCCGTTCTTCGCCACCCGCTCGTAGAGCTTGCCCACGTACCAGGTGACCGTGACCTTGCCGTCGACTTCCTTGACCTGCTTGTAGCGGGCCTTGTCGGGGCCATAGAAGAACTTGATGCGGGTACCGCCCTTGCGGATCTCCACCGGCTTGTCGAATGCCGACCACAGGATCTCGCGGCCGCCGCCCGAAATCATGTTGCCGTTCCTGTCGTAGTAGTAGCGCTTGCCGTTGGCGTAGGTCACGGCATGGGGCCCGGCCCCGTTTTCGCCATAGCGGTAGTCGGCCACGTTGCCCTTGCGCAGGATGTTGCCCAGCGCGTCATAGGCATAGCGGCGCGTGCCGACTCCGACCAGCTCCGCCGAGATCAGGCGGTTCAGGGTGTCGTAGGTGAACTTCTCCCGCAGGCCCTGGCGATGGTCCTCGCGTTCGACCAGGTTGCCGAGCGCATCGAAACGGTAGGAGAGATCCTGCACCTCGGCGCCGAGATCGTTCGAGGAGGTGAAGATGCTCTGCACCCGGCCCATGTTGTCATATACCCGGTTGCTGACCAGGCCGTTGCCGAACTTCTCCTGCACCACATTACCGAACACGTCCGCCGCCTGGGCCTGCCAGTACAGGCGGCCACCGCCATGCTCGCCTTCCCGCTTCTCCACCAGGTGGCCAAAGGCATTGTAGACGTAGGAAACCCAGAGGCCGGATGGAGAGCGCATCGCCTGCTTGCGGCCATAGGCATCGTATCTGTAGAGGATCTCCGCCTTCCTGAAATCGGAACCGAGCCGCAATTCCCTGCGGACCAGGCGGCCATAGTCGTCATAGGTGCGCTTGTCCCGATAGTCGCCCGGCGCCCTGATTTCGGCGAGCCGGCCCTTGCCGGCCCCCTTCGCCTTGTCGTATTTCCAGGTGGTCGTGAATTTCTTTCCGAGCCGTGCGTCGTATTCCTCGAGCTTGACGACCCGGTCCAGCCTGTCGTACTCGGTGCGTGTGACATTGCCATTGGCATCGCGTTCCCACCGCGGCCTGCCGAGGGCATCGTATTCCGTCTCGACCGTACCCATGTCGGGATCCTCGACCCGGATCCGCCAGCCCATGCGGTTGTACCAGGCCCGGGTCACATTGCCGGCGGCATCCGTGACGCTGACGAGATTGCCATTGGCGTCATAGGCATAGCGGGTCTCGTAACCCTGGTCGTCGACGACGCGCACGATCTGGTCACTGACGTCGCGCACGACCTTTCTGCGCTGCTCCCGCAGGCCCGGACCGCCCTGCCAGGTAGTGACGGTCAGGTGATCGTACGCTTTCCTGACATAGCCGCCGTCGGGGCGAAGCTCGTGCACCACACGCCCCAGATCGTCGTACTCGAACACCGTCCAGTATTGCGGCCCCTCGTCCAGATAATAGGGCTGGCTGGTGCGCCAAACCCTGCCGAGACGGTCATATTCGGTCCGCTTCGCGATCCAGTCGCCATTCAATCCCCGATAGGCCTTGACGATTGCACGACCCAGCCGGTCGTGATACTCGATCGACTCGGCGCCATCATCGGACTGCGTATGCACGAAATAGACGGCATCGGACGGGCAGCCGGCCGCCGCATCACACCAGCCGTAACTCGTCCTCTGGTGCAGCACACTGCCCTTCTGGACCTCCGTCCAGGTGTCGATCTGGCGCTGC